>CAZWLF010000117.1:0-1653 GCA_964634805.1 uncultured Gammaproteobacteria bacterium | reverse complement strand
TTTGTCAAAGAAGGCGGGTTCAGAGAAAATCTTTTTAAAAAAAGGGTAAACTATAAGAAGAGCGTACCGGTTGTAAGCCAGTAAAATTAACCTAATTATCTAATTTCTAATTAACCTAAACAGGACACCAATCTCCAAAATCGCAATGAACCAAAAAGGGAAACGTTGGAATATTGGTGTTTTGGCATTTACTTGGATTAATTAGGTCAATTAGAATAATTAGAAATTTCCGTAAGTCTCATATGACCTATCGAAGCCTAAAACCACATCTTTTCGCATTTCTGCCCCTCGTTGGCGGAGCGTTGCTGGGACTGCTAATCATTTCCCGTCAAACCCAGGATAAAAAAACTCGAGTCTTCCTTTCCCCTGAGCAGGAAAATATCGCTCTGCAGGTTTCCGGACAGCAAAATCCGGGCCAATCTTTAGAAACTTATCTCCTTTCCTCCCAAGCATTATTAGCCAAAGCAATCGAGATTTCTAAAAATAACGTCCCCGGAGAGTCCACCCCCGGGGAATCAAGGCCTACCCCGGGGGTGAATGATACCGGCTCAGTGTCGGATCAAATAGCGGAAAACAATAAAAAAATCATTGAGCTGATCAACCAGGCCATCAACGTGATCAATGAGGCAATCAGCTTCTACCCCGCCGACCCCAGGGGCTGGGCCCAAAGAGCCAGAATTTACCAGACAGTCAAGGCTTATCTTCCTGACGCGGAAACAGTCGCTATCGGCGATTGGCAAAAAGCGATCCGGCTGGCGCCAAGCAACATTGACTACTGCCAGTCGTTAGTCAAACTTTATTTAGATCAAAACGACCTTAAGTCAGCCGTCTTCTACCTTAAACAAGCGGCCGAGGCCAACCCGACCGACCCGAATTTATTAAAAAAATTAGCCGAGTATCAAGTTAAAGCCGGAATGTTAAAACAGGCAAGATTAAGCTACCAGCAAATAATCGCTATCCTGATCGACCAGAATCAGCGGGAGACAATTCAAAAAGAAATCAACAGTTTAGATAACCTGCTGGCCCAAGTTGACAGCCAATCGTTTAAATCCGGTTCTACCGACAGCGAAAGCCAGCCGGAGGAAATTGCCCTCCCCGAGTCTCCGCCCATGCTTGAAGCTAAGATTTTGACCGAAAACAGGCCGATCATCGCTCTTGGTGAAGAGATAAAAGAAACCAGCCAATCAGAAAGTGTGGAAACTAACGCCTACTCCGGCACTGCGATTATCCCGGCCGGGGAAAAAGAAATTAAAGTCTGCAACAACAACCTTTCTTTGAAAACTCAAGTTTATCTGAACGCCGAAAACGACTTTAAGGGCCAGGTTCTAACTGTCAAAAGCAAAACCCCCCGCGATCCGGAAACCAAAGACTGCGCCCATTTTGTCGCCGCCATTAAAAAGCCCCTGGAATCCGACCTCGAGTTCAGCTGGTGGATCATCAACTAAACAGCTGACACTTAAGATTTATGATTTATCTTTCACCGGGCAGGCCTTTGATTCACCCCCAGGGCGTCTGGTCTCAATTTACCTGTTACTCGTTACTTGTTACGGGTTACTTGTTACTCGTTACTTGTTACAGGTTACCTGTTACTCATTATTCTTCGAGCGAAGCGCAGCGGAGTCGAGAAGATTTGGTGGGGCTGGTTCTCGACAG
>CAZWLF010000116.1:0-1970 GCA_964634805.1 uncultured Gammaproteobacteria bacterium | reverse complement strand
CGCCAAACTCGCTCGAAAGATAAGAAGGCCGGTTTCTCTAATGCTTAATTCCCAACGCTCAAGGATCAATGGTAAATAGCTAAATGGTTAAAGGGTTAAATGGTTAAAGGGTTAAATAAGTAAATGAGTAAATCTCTAATGGTCCGTTCCGAGACAGCGACGGAACGTCACTTGGTATCACTTCATTCCCGGCATTAATGTCCGGGGTTTTCGCTATCTTGGAATAAATTTCGGCGGGAATTTATTTAGTGCTTTCAATCCGCACCCAAGTACTTTCGAAAGATTTATGGATTATTTTCCTTTCCCAAAAAATCAACAGCCAAAGGTAAAGACGCACCGCTACTAATTCCAAAGTCCAAATAAACTCCTGAATATTGTCCGGATAGGACAAAACCCTGAAAATTCCACTGATTTCTTCCAAGAAGCGCTTCGATTTAAGGCTGGTCGACGGGCCGATCAGGTCGTTTATTTGAATAAAGCCGCCGGCGCTGCGTTTTTTCTGAAGCAGCCAATCCCTTAAATTATTGGGGTATTTGACATAAACTTTAGCCTCCGGCTGGTAATCAATCTTAGCACCTTTTGCCCAAACCATCCTGGAAACAATCGCATCGTCAGCCAGAGCGTTGCCCGGAATTAGGCCAATTAGCTTTCTCCTCACTGCCATTAAGTAGCCGCTGGCGTCTAAAAACTCGCCATCCCTATACTTTTCCAACCTTTGTTCATGAGCGCCTACTTCAGTTAAAAGATGGGCCCAGAAACCAAAAACATTACTCCTGGAGTTAATCGGGATTGGTCTTCCGGAAACAGCGCCGACTTCAGGATTCTGGAAACCTTCAAGTAATTTAGTAATCGCCCCTTTACCCACGGTAACATCGCCATCGGTTAAAATCAAAATCTCTCCTTCTGCTTGGTCAATTGCCTTGTTTAATGCTTGAGGCTTGCCCTTTTGCCTGTCCTGAACCCATTTAACCAAACCTAAGGAATCGCAGGCAATGCCAGACTCTTTAGTTTCCTCGTCCGGACAGGTAAGCAGAATTTCAAACTTCTCGTTAAGGCCGGAGATTTCTTCTTCCAGGTCTTTAATTAACCCAGGGACTGTCTTTGGTTCTCTCCAGGCGGTAATAATAATTGAAATCATTTTTTAAAACAAAAAGTTAAGAATCTGAGGAGATTTTATCACTTTTTCAGTTTCAATTCAGCAATCTAAGGCCGGTTAGGAAAAACTCACTTCTTTCTGATTGCTCTTTGATAAAGCTCTAAGTTTTCTAAAGCCAAAGCCGTTCCCTTAACTACTGACAGCATTGGCTCTTCTACCCGGTGAAAAGCAACATCAATATTGTCTGACAAAAATCGGTCCAGGTTTCTAAGCAAAGAAGTGCCGCCGGACAAAACAATTCCCTTATCAACAATATCGGAAACCAATTCCGGGGGCGTTTCCTCCAAAACCCCTTTGATTACTGCCAGTATTTGTTTCAAGGGGCCGGAAATCGCTTCGGTGATTTCATCATTGGTAACCTCTACCACTTTCGGCAAACCGTAAATCGAATCCCTGCCCTTAACCTCCATCGACTTCTTTTTTTTGGAAACAACTGCCGAGCCAAGTTTTATTTTGATCTCCTCCGCCGTCTGCTCTCCAATCAAAATGCCGTGTTTTTTTCTTAAATAAACAGCAATAGCGTCGTCAATCTTATTTCCCGCCACCCTCAAGCTTTTATGGGTAACTACTCCGCCCAAAGAAATCACTGCCGCTTCAGTTGACCCGCCGCCCATATCAACAATCATGTTACCCGATGGCTCGGAAACCGGCACTCTGGCGCCGATTGCCGCCGCTAAGGGTTCGTCAATCAAGTAGGCCACTCTGGCTCCGGCGCTCATAGTGGCATCTAAAACCGCCCTTTGCTCCACTTGGGTTACTCCGGCAGGAACGCAAATCATTATTTCCGGCTTAAAGAAAAAAAATTTGCCGCAGA
>CAZWLF010000115.1:0-2214 GCA_964634805.1 uncultured Gammaproteobacteria bacterium | reverse complement strand
CGGTCTTTCACCTCTCTTTCACTTCTAAGGTGTTTTTCTACCTACACCTGTCTATGCCCCAATTCTTTCCTTGCTCGCTCTTGTAGACTATGTTTATTTATTTTCGGGACGTGGATAGAGAATTCGGTTGAATTCGCAAAAAGTGACTTCATCTTTTTAGATCCAACCCGGACTTTTGCTGCTGTAAAAAGATGTCAACAGTTTTCCTGTATCAATGCGCTGATTTCAGCCCCGTCCCAAAACCAGTGAAAATTGGCGGAGGAGGCGGGATTCGAACCCGCGGGCCCGGTAAAGGGCGCGATTTAGCAAACCGCTGCCATTGGCCACTAGGCGACTCCTCCTTAAGACTACTTTCCTATTTTACCAAGTAAATCCTTAATTTGCTGTTTTAAAAATCTTTTTCCCTCTGCGGTCTTAAGATACTTTTCCCTTCTTTTAGCGTCTGATTTTAGAAGATAAGCCTTGTAGTGAATCAATTTTATTGGTAATTTATCTTTAGTAGACTTAACTTTCTCTCTCTTGTGTTCAGCAATTCTTCTTCTTAAATCACTCCAACTGCCTTTGTATAATCTTTTAGATTTCAGGCTTTGTAATATGTAGACTAAAACATTAGATAACCAAAAAGTGTGTCAGCCCCAGGCTGATCCGCCTCGGGCGGACCATTGGCCGATAGGCGACTCCTCCAAGAATTTTATCTATTTGACTTAGACCGGATATTATTTTATCATTTTTTTAATGGTTAAGACAAAGTTGGGTGGGAAAAGGTCTTCTGGGCAAAGAAGTTCCCATCCTATTGAAGTAGTCGCCGTGAAAGAAGAGAAAACGCTTTATCAATGGGAGGCTTTAGAAAGGCCCTATCAACGCAAGGATAAAGAATTTTGGACCACGATTCTTTCTATTTTAGGATTAGTCTGTTTGATCCTGTTCTTTGTCAAAGAGTGGTTTTTGATTGTTACTCTGCTGGCTTTAGTTTTTCTCTATTATGTTCTTACCACGGTTCCTCCTTTGAAAACAAAATACCGGATTACCAATCAAGGAGTTTATCTCGATGCCAGTCAAAGAGCGGCCTGGGAAATACTGCGCCGGTTTTGGTTCAGCGAAAAATGGGGCTACAGTCTTTTGAACTTGGAAACCTGGCTGAAATTTCCCAGGATGATCAGTTTGGTGGTTGATAAGAAAGAAGTCAAAAAAATGAGAGACCTGCTTGGCAAGTACGTTCCCGAAGAGGAAAGATCTCCTGATTTTCTTGACAAATTCTCCTCTTGGGTGGCTCAAAAGCTTCCTGTCGAAACAAAGCCCGCGCCGAAGAAAAAAAGTTAAACCCAGACTCTCCTATGCTCACTCCGATTCTTGATTGAACAATTCTTAAAAGATAGTCTTTTCAATTTACTGATTTCTTCACTCCCTAAGTTCGTTTTTTAGGTGTTCCAATGGTAAAATAAACCCAATGGTCCCTGTAGTCTAATGGATAAAACACTGGCCTCCGAAGCCGGAGCTGAGGGTTCGATTCCCTCCAGGGACACCGCTCTTTATTTGGTTATTTGACAGTTAACATTCAATATTTTTTTAAGAGGATTTTAGAAAAGGATACAATAGAATCAGTTTCAAAACTACCTATTGTCGTCATCCTGAACTTTTACCCCGTCGCATCACTGGGGTGTTCAGGACCTACCTTGTCATTCTGAACTTGCCTGCCCCGTACCGAATGGTACTGGGGATTCAGAATCTATATAGATTCTGGGTCGCGACAAGCCCCATGCGGCATTGCGTGGAGCCCGGAATGACGTTTAGATAAGGTTTTGAAACTGGTTCAATAGTAAGGTTGGGCGGGAAAGCGATCTGCCCGAAGGACAGCTGTTCGTAGTTAAAAAAATGTTTTATTTGGAGGATTGGCACAGTGGACAACTGCGATCGCCTCGAAAGCGATAGCCCGTAAGGGCTGCACAGGTTCGAATCCTGTATCCTCCGCTAGTTAGGAAATGTCTTTGTTGGCTCGCCCGAGGCTAAGGCTCGCCAGCTGATCCGCCAGCCGGCGGATTGGAATTTTTTATCTTTGCCGTTACTCGCGGGGCTGACCAAAAGCGGGCCTCCCTCATTTTTAATTAGACTGATTTCGTTTTATTTGTTATCGTATTTATGAAGGGTTAAATAAGCAGGGTTTAACGCAGGACGAATTGGCGAGAAAATCCGATCTTCCCTATACAACGCTGACCA
>CAZWLF010000114.1:0-2299 GCA_964634805.1 uncultured Gammaproteobacteria bacterium | reverse complement strand
AAAAGAGGAAGTTTCTATCTTGCAGAAAAGCGGAAATTTCTATTGGGTATTGACAGGTGAATTAAAATGACTTCTTGACAATATAGTAACGTATTTATAAAATATGTACAGTGGTAACTCCCAAAAATAGAAGATTCCAGTGGGATGAGGGTAATATTGACAAGAGCTATCAGAAACATGGTATTACCCCCAACGAAGCAGAAGAAACCTTTTTGGACGAGCGTTTGGGAGTTGTTCGGGATATTAAACATTCCCAAAAGGAGCAGAGATTCGTTGCTATCGGAAAAACATTTGAGGGGAAAGTTTTATTCGTTATTTTTACGACGAGGGAAAGTGAGATTAGAATTATCTTCGCCAGGAAAGCGAACCAGAAAGAAAGGAGGCGTTATGAAAAAAAAGCTTAAACCAATACCAAAATTTAAATCGGAAAAAGAAGAACGCCAGTTTTGGCAGGAAGTTGACTCAACAGAGTATGTTGATTATTCAAAAATGGAGCGCTGGCAGTTTCCTGAATTGAAGTTGACTAACAGGCCGATTACTATTCGCCTGCCCCAATCTTTAATTAACCGATTAAAGGTTAAGGCTAACCAACTGGATATTCCGTACCAGTCTCTGATTAAAATTTATCTTAAAAAAGCGGCTTGGGAGTAAAAACCGGAGCAAGGCGACCAGGACTCCTTTCTTTCCAAATCTCAAGCCGCCTACCAAGACAATTTCTTTAAGACTGCCGGAGTATCTGCTTTCAAGGATAAAAGAAATTGCAACAGTAAAGACGTGTCCTACCAGTCTTTGACGAAGATATTTTTGGCGGAAAGGGTGGCCAAGGAAATGAGGGTTAATTTCCCCAAATGATCAGGCAGTGAGCATCTCCGATATGCCAATGATAAACCCCTTCCGAAGTGGTGAAAACTTTGTTTGGCGGTTGAAATGAGCTTGTTCTGTGTCGGAGCGGCTTGGCAGTCGGGCTTCCGCGGGCAGGCAACATTACCACTCAGCTGTCAACATAACTGACCCGATCGGGTCAGTTATGTTGATGATTTAACGGAAGATCTATTGGGGTGGGTTTGTTGCCGGACAGGAAGCTGACTCTCTGTTCACGCCGGAGCGGCAAATATCCAACTGTTCTACCCCCGGGATGTCTGCAGGTAAAACTCAAAGCCCAAAAGTCAAAAATTAAGAGGGAGAACCCCCTCCGACTTCGCTTGAATCTTTTAGACTCGAGTTTACCCTGAGTTTACCGAAGGGCTCGAAGGATAAAAGGATTTGATTTTCAATATTTGATTTCTCGATTCGAAGACTCACTCGAAAGATAAACTCCAAAGCTCCAAAGGGCCAAACAAATTAAAAATATCCAAAACGCCAAAACTAAAAAAACCACGGCTTTATAAAGACGACTTGAGAGTTACGAGGAAACCGATGCGGTTTGCATCCTAAGTTTTTGCTGTCTTGAAACGAGAAAACTCAAAAAGCCAATCGGTTTTGAGATGTCTGAATAATTAGTATTCTTCCCGCAGTATCTTCCTGATCATCTTTTTTAGTTTCGGCAAATCCTGTTCTATCGTTCTCCAGACTTCTGCTGTATCTACCCAGTCATAATCATGGACTAACACGTTCCTCATTGCCACTGCCTCTTTGCTGGGAAGTTGAGAATGATTTTCAACAAAGTCTTTATCAAGTTTTCCCATCGCCTCTCCGATAATCGCGATCTGCCTGATGACCGCGTCCTGTGTTTTTTTGTCCTGGTCAAATTCTTTAAAATTAATGTCTGAAACATAGTCTTCAAGGATTAATCTTATTGCCTCGACAATGTCTTCAAGATAGACCTTATTATTCTTTTCCATACAAGGTGATTAACTGTTTATTTATAAAAGGCCGGATCGATGGCTTTACATTCTTCTTAGAAACTAAATCAACTTCTCTGCCAAACAGATCTTGGAACGCTATCAGCGCTCTCCCTTTTTCAAGCAAAGACTTAGTATTTTTAAAATCAACCAGCAAATCAACATCGCTGTTTTGACTCTCTTTACCAACGGCAAAGGAGCCAAAGAGACCTAAAAAGGAAATACCATTGGCTTCGCAGATATTTTGTAATTTATTCGGATCGTAGTTTAATTTCATGGCTTAATTATACATGAACCGAAAAACCTGTCTGTTCATTTTGTTTGGCGGTCGAAATGAGCTTGTTCTGTGTCGGAGCGGCTTGGCAGTCGGGCTTCCGCGGACGGGCAACATTACCACTCAGAATGTCAACATAACTGACCCGATCGGGTCAGTTATGTTGATGATTTAACGGAAGATC
>CAZWLF010000113.1:0-2425 GCA_964634805.1 uncultured Gammaproteobacteria bacterium | reverse complement strand
GGAGGAGTTACTCTTTTACCGCTGAGAGTACTTCTTGAATTGTGGTTGCTCCGGCGGCGATTTTATCCAGTCCGTCCGCGAACATGCTAATCATTCCGGAATCAATCGCCGCTTCCCTGATTTCTTCGGCCGAGGTTTTTTTAGAAATTAACTTTCTGATTTTTTCGTTTACCTCCAGCACTTCGTAGATCCCGACTCTGCCCCGGTATCCGGATTGGCGGCATTTGTCACAGCCCTTTCCGTGGTAAAATTTCTGCTTGGTGATGTTTCTTCCGGTCGCCTTTGATATCAGGTCTAAAGTTTCTTTTGGCGGCGTCACTTCTTCAATGCAGGAGGAACAAATTCTTCTTACCAATCTTTGGGCGATAGCAATATTGACGGTTGAGGCTAAAAGGTAGTCTTCTGCGCCCATATCCAAAAGCCGAGGGATGGTGCTCGGGGCGTCGTTGGTATGAAGAGTGGAAAGGACTAAATGTCCGGTTAAAGCAGAGTGAATCGCCATATTGGTGGTTTCTTCGTCTCTGATTTCGCCGACCATAATGATGTCAGGATCGTGTCTTAGCAAAGCTCTTAGTCCGATGGCAAAAGTAAGCCCTGTTTTCGGGTTAACTTGAATTTGATTTACTCGGCCGATGCTGTATTCGATCGGATCCTCAACAGTGCAGATTTTAACTTTTATGGTATTGAGGATGTTTAAAATACTGTAGAGGGTGGTAGTTTTGCCGCATCCGGTTGGGCCGGTAACCAAAACCATCCCGTTTGGTCTTTTTAAATTTTTATTAATAATTTCTAAATTTTTTCCGGAAAGGCCTAATTCTTCCAAACTGAGCGGCCGAGCCGATTCTGGCAGCAATCTCAGAACGATATTTTCTCCGAAAAAAGCAGGTATTATGGAAACACGGATGCCGATTAAAGCCTCGTCTATCTGGAACTTGAATCGTCCGTCTTGAGGAGTCCGATGCTCATCAATCTTAAGGTTTGAAAGAACTTTGATTCTGGCGACAATTGACGGGTGGATTTCTTTGGGTAGGGTGAGGATATCGTTAAGAATGCCGTCAACCCTGAGTCTGACCATCAGCAAGTCGTCTAAAACTTCAAAGTGAAGGTCAGAAGCATTTTCTGCCGCGGCATATTCCAAGATCGCGTCTAAGATTTTAACCATCGGCAAATCTGAGGCAACTTCCAAAAGCTTTTCTAGGTTAACATCGCCATTGACCGCGCTGGCCTTTTTAACATTTTCAGTGATAATATTGCGGAACTTCTTTTTAATATCTCTTTTGTACTGGTTTAAAGCCCGAGCCAAATCTCTTTTGCTGGTAAAAAATACTTTTACCGGCAAGTCGCTTCTTCTTCTGGCTAATTCCACTGCTTCGAAATTTTCCGGATCCTCCATGGCGAGATGAATTTCCTTATCGGTTTTCTCAAATGGGATCATCCGGTACTTCCTGGCCAAAGTTTCCGGAATTAAGGTTAGGATTTCGTCGGGGATAATTTTATTTTTTAAAGAGAAGTAGGGTGTTTTTAAGTGTTCGGCGACCAGCTGGCTTAGCGCTTCTTCGGAGATCAGTCCTCTGAAAACCAGAATGTCGGTTAGTGAGCGGTCCAGTTCTTTAGAGGATTGGTAAGCTTCTTCTAAATCCTCCTCTTTAATAAAGTTGGTTTCTTTAAGAATTCGATACAGACTTTCCTCGATTTTTTTCATTCTTTTTTCAAATACTGTTCGATCTTTTCCACCAACTGCAGCGGGTTATAATCAGCCTTAAGCAAAAACTCGGTAGCCCCGTTTTCCAGACACTCTTTTTTGACTGCTTCGCTGATAAGGTTGGTCATCACCAGGGCTGCCGTTTGTTTATTGACCCCTTTTTTAATTTCTTTGAGCAAGGCGACTCCGTCTATCTTAGGCATCATAATATCCAGAAGAATCAGATCAAAAGCGGTTTTTATTTTTTCCAGCGCTTCTTCGCCGTCGTAACAGAGAACTACTTCATGCCCGCCGGATTGAAGTTTGGTAGCGTACATCTGGGTGTTTAAGACATCGTCGTCAACAATCAGCACCTTAGACATTTTTGGCCGCTTCCTTTATTTGGTTGATTAACTCCTGATTGGTCTCGTAAGCCATTTTTACCAGTTTTTTTTCTTTAGGGTTTCTGATTTTTTCCAGCAGTGAGAGGCAGTTTCTGATGATGGTCAGTTTTCCTAAAAAATCGTGGCTGTCAATAGAAACTTTTGCCATAGCCCTTCTCTTTAGCGGTTAAATCTTAAGGTAGTTTTTAACTTTGGCGATGATTTCTCCTGGGGTAAGATCGCTTTTAATCAAATAGCCGTCGATTCCCAAGGTTTTTCCTTTGGAGATGGCCATATCTTTGCTAAGATTGGTTAACAGGACAATTGGCCCATTAGCGCTTTTTGGTTTGGGGCCTTTTCT
>CAZWLF010000112.1:0-2533 GCA_964634805.1 uncultured Gammaproteobacteria bacterium | reverse complement strand
CTATATTTTTATTTTAGATCAAGGACAACAACTGGTCAAGGGTAAAAAACCAGACCAAAAAAAACGACCCGGCGAGAAAGACCACCCTTGGCTAAAACTTAAAAAATACTTATATAGTATGTAGCAAAGGGGTTAATTTTAAGTCACTTTCTCTCAAACCATCCAGAGTATTTTTTTTCAATAATTTCTTTCTCCTTCTCCAGCCTTTGATGCCTCAAAAGCAGTATTTCAGCAATCGGCCTTTTCTTTTTTTTCAAATAATTATAAATCGCTTCCGCCAAAGCGTCGGCCGCTAAAACAGAACAATGAATTTTAACTGGAGGCAAGTCTCCCAAACTTTTGACTACATCTTGCCGATTAATATTTAACGCCTGATCCAAAGTCTTATTCTTCGCCAATTCGGTGATCATACTACTGGTGGCGATAGCGGCGGCGCAGCCAAAGGTTTCGAATTTAATCTTTTTAATTATCTCTTCCCCGTTCTCGTTTTTAGCTACTTTAATATAAAGCCACATCACGTCGCCGCAAATAATATTGCCGACCTTGCCGACCCCGTCCGGGTTTTTAATTTTCCCGCGGTTCTTTGGGTTTCTAAAATGTTCGATTACTTTTTGGTTATACATAAAACCAATTTCTAACCACTAATTCCCAAGCGGCAGTGACTATCGCTTATTTTTAAACGGCGATATTTCCCGAAGGTCCTTGATCACCTTAGGTAAAACTTTTAATAAATAATCCACTTCTCTTTCGTCAGTCCAGCGACCCAGAGTTAACCTCAAAGAACCATGAGCTTGACCGTGATTAAGACCAAGGGCAAGCAAGACGTGGCTCGGCTCAAGCTTTGGGGAAGAACAGGCTGAACCGGTAGAAGCGGCAACGCCCAGCGCGTCTAATCTTAAAACAATCGACTCTCCCTCAATAAAGTCAAAACGAAAATTAACATTGTTGGGCAATCTTTTTTTAACGTCCCCATTAAGATATGAATCCGGAACCCGATTTAAAATGCCCTTGATTAACTTATCTCTTAGCCGGCTTAGCCTTTTTCCTTCTGTCACTCTTTTCCGAAAACAGATTTCTGCCGCTTTGGCAAAACCGACTATCGCCGGCACATTAACGGTCGAAGATCTTAAACCAAACTCCTGGCCCCCTCCGTGAATAATTGGCTCTATTTCCACAGAATCGGACAAATATAAAAGGGCGGCGCCTTTGGGGCCGTAAATCTTATGAGATGAAGCGGTCAGCATATCAATATTCATTCCGGCAACATCAACCGGAATTTTACCGAAGGATTGGGCGGCATCAGTATGAAAAAGAACACTCTTTTGTCGGCAAAGGGCACCAATTTCTTTAATCGGTTCAATGGTACCAATTTCATTATTGGCATGCATGATCGAAACCAGGATTGTGTCTTTAGTTATGGCTTTGGCCAGCTGCTTTAAATTAATCAATCCAAATCTATCTACCGGCAGATAGGTAATTCTAAACCCTTCTTGACCCAACCAAGCGGCGCTGGATAAAACACAGTCGTGTTCTATCGCCGAAACAATCAGGTGGCTGCCCTTGCCGCGGTTTGCCGAGGCAACTCCTTTTAGAGCTAGGTTGTTGCTCTCTGTGGCCGAACCGGTAAAAATTATTTTGCCGGAGTTAATCTTTAACAGTTTCGCCATCGTTTTCCTGGCTGATTCCAAGGCCAAGTTTGCTTCTCGGGCGATTTGATAAAGAGAAGCCGGATTGGCAAATTTCTGGCTAAAAAACGGAAGCATGGCAGAAAAGACTTCAGGATCAACCGGAGTAGCCGCCGCGTAGTCAAAATAAAACATAGACGAACCCGTGTCAGCGGTTTCCGTTTTCCTGGAGTAAACTCTTTTTTTGCTTTCCGCCATCTTAAGAAACCACCTCTGATAACAAAATTCCATCCATGGATTGATCTAATAAATTTTGTATCTTTAACCAAATCTTCTTGGTTAAACAGCCCTTCTCATGAGGACAGGAAAATTTGTTCTTCCGGTCTAAACATAGTGTCAAGGCCATCTTCCCTTCAAGCGGTCGAACAATCTCGCCGACAGTTATTTTACTTGAGGGAACTGCCAAAGCGTAGCCGCCGCCGGAACCGTATTTTACCTTAACCAACCCTGCCAGTTTAAGTTTGACCAGAATTTTTTCCAAAAAATCTTCGGGCATTAGCTCTTCTTTGGCAATCTTTTTTACCGAAGAAAAACCCTTATTTTGTACTAAGTAAGCCATTACCCTTAAACCATACTGGGATCTTTTTGAGATTTTTATCATATAAGCCGGACTAATTTAGTCCGAGAAAGAATAACAGTTAAACAGATCATTGTCAAGGAGATAAGACCAATTTGTCAGTCCCAAGTGATAATGTCCTATTAACGGCCCAAGTAGAAATGTCCTATTAAGGTAGTCCATACTTGATTGTTATCAATTTAACAATCAAGGAGGATTGCGATGAAAGGATATCTAAAAGTGATTCTCTACGGGTGTCGCTCCGTTTCACTTCGCTTTACCCGTAGCATCA
>CAZWLF010000111.1:0-2610 GCA_964634805.1 uncultured Gammaproteobacteria bacterium | reverse complement strand
CTAACGGCTGGATAAAGGCTTTCAGGAGCCTTGTTTTAAGAAGAGCGTACCATATGGCAAGTTTCAAAGCCTTGGTATATTTAGCCTTAATTATCATCTTAATTAGGTCTTAAGAGTTTTGTAATGGGTTCCCGGGGTGGGTTACAGGAGGTTGATCTTTCCGATTTCTTTGGTAAAATAGGCAATGGTGGCAGAAAGCGAGTTAAAAAGCTGGGTTTCAGGAATGCTCAGGTCAATGCCTTATCAGGCATGGACTTATGCCGGGTTGGGGAAAAAGCATCCCGGGGAGGTGGTTAGCTTAATTCGCAGAAGCGGCCGCCGGCTCAAAATTGATTTGGGTCAGTTCCGGCGAGCCTTCGTGGAAGTTGTTAATCAAGAAGGAGTAATTGCCGGGAGGGGTTAAGACCTTATGGCCAAAGATGGAAGGCGGAATGTTCCCGTCACAACAGAAGTGCTGCAAGACGAAGGGTGTACTCAGCAATGGTGGCGGTTGGCCGGCCAAGCTAAAACTCGGGGAGACGAAGCTCCGTGGGTGATACTTAGAACTGGTAGCGTTAATGCGCGGATTTCCCCGCGAAGTTTCAGGAACCTTTTTGTCATAGGCAGGAGAAATAACGTGATCAAAGGCGGTAAAGACAGGCCCGACCGCGGTTGACGGATTCAACCGCCGGCTCCGATGCCGGGGATTGGGGACCCGGAGTCGAATCATTTGGAAAGGGGCTTGCCGCTCAGTGTCTGCGCGCGAAGATAGAAGATAGCGGGAAACAAGTTCCGGCGTTTGGCATCGGGTATTCATTCGCGGTTGACAACCGGCAGTTTCTTTTATAAACTCAAACCGATGGGAAAAATTCTTTCCTGGATTAAAAGTAACAAACTTTCCGCTCTGCTTCTCTTGATTGTCGGTTATTTTCTTTTTAAAAACTGGTTTGGCGGTTTTAGACCAATCCTTTTAAACAGTTCCGGACTTGGCTATCAATCCGGAGCGGCCAGAACCGCCTTGGACCTGAGCAAGAAATCCGGTTTAGTTGCTGAAAGCTCGACAATCCCTCCGATGGAAGACTATTCTCCCCAGCCCGAGGAACAAGACCGTTTGGTAGTAGAAGAATCCTATTTTTCCTTGGTAGTAGACGACGTCCGCCAAAAAGCAGACCAGATTGTTGACCAGGCGGTAAAGGTAGGCGGGTATATGGTTTCTTCTTCAATCAACCAGCCGGAGGAAGCCTCTTTTGCCACGGTAGTGGTCCGGGTGCCGAGCGAGCAATTAAGACCAACCTTGGACTTTTTAAGAGGCTTGGCAGTTAAAGTTACTTCGGAGACTCTTTCCGGTTACGATGTTACCGACCAGTATATTGATATTGGAGAAAGACTGATTACTTTAGAAAAAACCAAAGCCAAATTTGAGCAGATTATGGATCAGGCGGTCAAGATTGATGACATTTTAAGAGTTCAAAGAGAGCTGATCAATCTTCAAAGCCAGATCGACAGTTTAAAGGGAAGCCAGGAGTATCTTAAAAAGACGGCTGAAAATGCCAAACTGACTGCTTATCTTTCCACCGATGAGTGGAGTCTGCCTTACGCTCCCGACGACCGGTTCAGGCCCAATGTGATTTTCAAATTGGCGGTCCGGTCTTTGGTTAAGACCTTTAGAGGTTTGGCGGAAAAGGCGATCTGGGTTGGTGTTTACGGGGCGATCTGGCTTCCGGTTTTATTGATAATTTTGGTCTGGAAAAAATTTGTCAGGAAAAAGAGACTTTAGCTCGGTTAATAATTTAGAAGGTGTGTGGTATGTCTCCTCACTTCGACGTCTGCTCCCGTTGCAACAGCAGAAGAGGAGCGCTCAAACCTAACGGTAGAAGCGGACCGAGGTGCGACGCTTTTAACACTCCCGCCTGCCTCCAAACCCAATCAGCCGCCCGCCAGGGAATTTACCGCTCTGTTGTTTCTGCCCAGGAACGCGGAACCATAGCCTGGACTGCTGTTTCTCCCGTTCTCCCGCCCGCCGGTGAAATTCAGATCAAGAAAATCCGCTAAATCGTTAAATGTGGGTTTTCGGCGCCTTTTATCTCCGGTTGCCAAAAATAATCTTCAGACAGATCATCTCCAGCCTAAGAGATGGACCCCGCGGGTAAACCTGTGGTCTCGATCCAAATGCTTTGTTGGGGCGAAGATACCGACAGAGAGCTCTTTTTAAACACCCCCGGGGTGTCCGCCATCCGCCATCCGCCAATCGGCGGAGGCGGAGGCGGATTGGTTCCCCGGGGGTGGGGCTGAAACGATCCGGGGTCATTCCCCGCCGGCTAAACCACGCCGCCATCGCTAAACTGCTTCAGCTTTAAAATGTCAAAATAACGGTACCGATCGGGTCAGTTATTTTGACAATCAAGAAGATGAAACCGGTCTTCTCAGCGGGATTGAGAGACCCACACTCTGCGACGTTGATGCCGTCTCCGCTCTCTGCCTCTTACTCTAATCATGGCAGCTGACGTCGGATTCGTTCAAAGAGTCAACCTTTTTACCGTTCGAGTCCTTCGACCGGCTCGGTACTAAAGGCCTGTCGAGAACTAACTCCACCAATTCTTCTCGACTCCGCCCACAGGTCAACACCCCCGG
>CAZWLF010000110.1:0-2627 GCA_964634805.1 uncultured Gammaproteobacteria bacterium | reverse complement strand
ATTGCGATACTGCCAAATTGTTTCTCGACTCGCAGACTCGCTCGAAATATAAATTACCAGATTGCTAAATTGTCATGTTGCCAAATTGTCAATTAGTCCATTCCCAGGGACTGTTCCCGATTCACCCCTGGGAGTCAAGTTTAAAGCTCAAAGCTCAAAGCTCAATCCGCCAGCTGGCGGACAAAAGTAAAAACTGAAAACTAAAAAACAACACTCTTGGCAGTCCACCCCCGGGGTGGGCTTTGACTCCCCGGGGGTGTCTTCTTAAGGCTCAAATCTCAAAGCTCACCTGCCCGCAATGCTTCGCATAGCGAGGCGGGCGGGAATCTCAAAACTACAGCTCAAAGGTAAAAAGTTTAAAATCATAAATAGATTGGTAACAAGTAACGAGTAACGAGTAACAAGTAACAAGTAAATAAAAGCTCAAAGGTAAAAACTAAAAAACAAGAAATTCAGATATTAAATACTAAGTTTTCGATTCTTAATACTTAATACTTAATACTAAATTCTTGGTAGTCCACTCTCGGGGAGCCCGGGCCCACCCCGGAGGCAGTCCATCCCCAGGGATCGTTCCCGATTCACCCCCGGGGTGTCTGCAGATTTTCACCCCGGGGGTGTTTATTAAGAATAAATTGTTCCTTTGCCAAATTGTTTCTCGACTCGCAGACTCGCTCGAAATGTAAATTACCAGATTGCTAATTGTTTATTTAGTCCACTCTCGGGGAGCCCGGGCCCACCCCGGAGGTGTTTCCGTGTTTTAGGAACCAAGATTTGAGAAGCAGGCGGGCGCCTTAATTTTTGTGGACTGCTTGGATTTTATAAAGCTGGACAACTTCTTTTAAGTTAGTCACCTGATCAGGGGTTTTTTCCCGAAACCCTTCCATTCTGGGAAACCGGAGCGCATACCCACTCGAATGGATCGGAGATTTGCTGATCTCGTCCGATTTAATCTCAACCACAATTTCCGGTTTGGCCCAAACATCCGGGGTCAGTTCTTTGGGAACGGTATATTGACCGGGTTTTTCTTTGCTTTTTAAGGAGTCGACCTTACGCCGGATTTGGCGCCATTGATCGTCGCTTAACCCGGTGCCGATTTTGGCAATGGTGAGAAAGCTCTCGTTTTTGGGATCTCCAATTCCGACCAAAAAGGCGCCAATACCAAAACCGGAACGCCTTCCCCTGCCCCGGTAATAACCCAAAACCAAACAATCGATGGTATCCGCCAAATTTGACCCCATTGTTTTTTTATATTTTACCCAAGTGAAATCTCTGGCTCCGGCGCGGTAGGAGCTATTCAGTTTCTTGCAAAGGATCCCCTCTAAGCCCTGGTTGATATAAAGATTGAAATATTTTTGGATCCGGGATTTATTTTTGACGATCTTTTGAGGAGTGAGATTGATCAGCTGGTTTGATTTCAACGCTGGGTTCTGGAATATTTTTTCCAGGGCTGATCTTCTCTTTTTAAAACTTTGTTTCAGGATCGGTTTGCCGTTGAGGTAAAGGAGATCAAAAACAAAAACCTTTAAGGGGACTTTCCCGGCAGTTTTTTTAATATCGTACTTTCTTTTCCTCTGGGCGGTTTCCTGAAAAGGAAGGAATTTGCCCGTTTTGGGGTTAAACCCGATCGCTTCCCCGTCCAAGATGGCGGATTCAACCGGAAGTTTTTCGACTTCTTTGACCAAATCCGGAAACATGCCGGTGGTATTTTCCATTTGTCTGGAAAAGAACCTGACGTAAGTATGCCGGGTTTTAAAAAGGGTATTTTCGCCTTTTTCTTCCGCTGGCGGTTTTTGGCTGAAGTGAATCTGGACCCGAAAGCCGTCATATTTCGGTTCTAAGGCAAAAGTACCTAACTTTTCGATAATTTTTTCCTGGTCGGCCAGCCTGCCCGCTAAGGCCGGTCTGATCGGGATGCCTATCCGTGGCTGGATTTTTTTAACTGCCGAGAGACCTCCTTTTTTAAAAGTTTTGGCGACTAGACCGATGTCAGCGCTGACATTATAGGCGCGTTCTAATTTCGGTCTTAAGCTTTTATCCTTGGTCTTTTGCCAGGAAAGGGCGTCAAGAATAGTTAGTTCGGAAAAACCTAAACGCAGTTTTCCCACCGGAATCCGGGCGAGGTATTTGTTTGTTGAAGGGTCGAGCTGTTTTAAAAGTCCTGAAAAAAGTTTCAGCTTTCTTTCTTGGGAACCAGAGCCTTCCTGGTTAGCAATAATTACCAGTTTGCGGTAGAGTTCAAGGATAGGTAGAGACCCTTTTTGGCCGCCCTTGGTTAACTGATAAGCGGTGTTGCCCAAGTCACCATTTTTTTTGTAAATTGCTTTGATTTCTTCTACCGGCCGGTTAAAGGCAAAGGCAAGGATTTTAACCATGCTTTTTTCAGCCAAGTTAAAATCAATTGATTGGTGAAGCGGGCATAACCTCCCCAGACAAAGGTAGCAGATTTTGTCGATTTCCTCGTATTTAGTCTGGTCGAAAAGTTCCGAGAGAATCGCGGTAATTTCATTTCTTAAACTGGTTTGTTCCAGCCTTGATAGAAATTTGGAAAAAGTCTTGGTGGTCATAAAACGAGCTCGTTTCAAAACCTTATCTAAACGTCATTCCGGGCTCGACCCGGAATCTGCCCA
>CAZWLF010000109.1:0-2693 GCA_964634805.1 uncultured Gammaproteobacteria bacterium | reverse complement strand
TATATGCTGGTGGTGTTTTGTGGCAGGGAAATTTATCCCGGTGGTACACCCCCGGGGTGTCTTGTCCTTGACACCTCGGGAAAAGGAAGACAAATATTTCCTCCCCGGCTGGGGAGATCTTTGTTTGTGCCCCTAAGGAGAATTGAACTCCTGTTTCCGCCGTGAGAGGGCGATGTCCTAACCGCTAGACGATAGGGGCGGCTGATATCTATTTTATCATTTATCCATTTAACATTTAAAATTGGTTGTCCATCCTTAGCGTTTTAGGGGTGAAACTTGTTTGAGTTGATGTTAGTCTAATCCGCGTTAGATCGGCGAAAGGTGAAAACCTGGTACACATTTATTACCCATAGATTTGACAAAACTAAACTTGTTGTTATAATAGAAAGTCGATGCTAAAGAAGATTTGTCTTTCCGTCATTATTTTTAATAAGCCCGATTTGTAGGCGAGGGGCTTAATTGGTAGAGAAGTTAGGCCCCGCCAAGCGGGGCTTTTTCTTTTTAAAAAGGACTTATTACTTATTTAACGCTATTTAAGGAGCCAATATGAAAAGCGTACTGACCGCGGTCGGTTTGGAAAAATTGCAACGCCAGCTGGGTCTTCTTAGAAAAAAGAGAGCCAGATTGGTGGAAGACATGGAAATGGCCCGTCAGGAAGGCGATCTGGCCGAAAATTCCGCTTACCATCAGCTCAGGGAAGACGTTGCCGTGGTCGTTACCCAGATTGAGGATTTGGAAGATAAATTAGGCGGAGCGAAGGTAATTGACACCAGCGATAGCGATACTGAGAAAGTTGATATTGGCAACAAAGTCAGAGTAGAGGTCAACTCAATTGTTCGCGAGTTTGAAATCGTTGGCGATGGCGAGGCAGACCCCCTAAACGGCAAAACCTCGTATCAATCGCCGATCGGCTCCGGTTTATTAGGAAAAAAGAAAGGCGACTTGGTCAAAATCGAGACCCCTGGAGGGATGATTGAATATCGCATTTTGGAAATCGAGTAGCTATAATAGAGATAATATGGGGCTGAGCAGGTTGGCAACGATCAGGAAACAGCGTTTGGAAAAGATCAAAAAACTTCGGCAGTTAGGGATAAATCCGTTTCCTTACCGCTTTGATAAAAAACACACCTGTCTTCAGGTTTCTAAAAAATTAGGGAAAAAAGTAAAAACTGCCGGCCGGGTGATGGCTATTCGCGGTCACGGCAGGATTTTGTTTTTTGACTTGGTTGATTCAACCGGAAAAATCCAGCTTTGGTTTCAGGAAAATAATTTGGGCAAGGACAAATTTCCCGTGCTTAAACTCTTGGATGTAGGCGACTTTTTGGGGGTGGAAGGAGAAGTGGTCAAAACTAAATCCGGGGAGGTCAGCGTTGACGTCACTTCTTTTGAGATTTTATCCAAAGCAATCAGGCCTCTGCCGGATCAGCGGCATGGATTAAAAGACGCTGAGGAACGTTATCGGAAACGGTATCTGGATCTTCTTTTGGATCCTATTGTTCGGTCCAGGTTTGAAACGCGAAGCAAGATCATCCGCGGGATACAGGAATATCTTGATGGGTTAGGTTTTGTTGAGGTAGAAACGCCGACGCTTCAGCCACTCTATGGCGGAACCAATGCCAGGCCCTTTGCTACCCACTTGAACTCTTTGGATGTTGACATGTATCTTAAAATCGCTCCGGAACTATACCTTAAAAGATTGGTGGTCGGCGGTTACGAGAAAGTCTATGAAATTTGCAAAGATTTTCGCAACGAAGGGATGGATCTTTCCCATAACCCAGAGTTTACCATGATGGAATTCTACCAAGCCTATGCCGATTACCACCAGGTTATGGATGTTACCGAGGGTCTCTATAAACATTTAGCTCAAAAACTTTTTAAGAAAAAGGAAATTATTATTCATGGTAAAGGAATCGACCTTTCCGGCAAATGGCCGAGAGTGGAGATGACGGTTTTGTTTAAACAGAAGCTAAAGATAGATGTGGAAAAATCAACTAAAAACGATTTACTCCTTTTTGCCAAGAATAAAAAGCTTGAGGTCAAAGGAAACGAAAGCAAGGGCGAATTGATTTACCTGATTTTTGAACACCTAATTCCGCCGACCTTAACCCGGCCGACTTGGGTGATTGATTATCCGATTGAAGTCAGCCCTTTATCTAAAAAGCACCGCGTCAAAGATGGCTGGGTGGAGAGGTTCGAAGGTTATATCGGCGGAGAGGAGATTTGTGATGGCTGGTCTGAGGTGATTGATCCGATTGAACAAAGACGGCGTTTCGAAAGCGAGCAAAAAGCAATGAGGGAGGGGAGAAATGACGAAGCCCACCCGGTTGACCAGGACTTTTTAGTGGCGATGGAATACGGCATGCCGGTTCTGGGCGGTATCGGTATCGGCATTGACCGGCTGACGATGTTTTTTACCGATACTTGGTCAATTAAAGAAGTGATTCTTTTTCCGATTTTAAAACCGAAAGGAGCTAAGAATGCCGGAAAGAAATAAACTGGTAGAGATTTTAAACCGGGAAGTTGAAAACAAAAACATTATCAAACACATGTTAGCCACCGAGGCTTGCATGGTTGCGCTTTTGCGCAAGCTCAAAGCTCAATTCGCCAGCTGGCGGACAAAACTCAAAACGGAAGATGATTTCGAAGAGGATAATTGGGCTTTTGCCGGACTGATGCACGACGGCGATTATAAA
>CAZWLF010000108.1:0-2816 GCA_964634805.1 uncultured Gammaproteobacteria bacterium | reverse complement strand
GTTCCAAGACAATACGGGGGACGAAAACTCTTAAATCGTAATTCGTAAATCCTAAATCATAAATCATAAAGAACTTGGCGACTGGCAACCGGTAACATCGTCCGATTCACCCCCGGGAGTCAAATCCGCCAGCTGGCGGACAAAAGTCGAAACTGCAACTCAAAGGTAAAAGCTGAAGAACAAGAAATTCAGATACTTAATACTAAGTTTTCGATTCTTGATTTTCGATTCTTAATACTTAATTCTTAATTCTTAATACTTGATGCCAACCACCTCCGGGGTGTTGGGCAGGTTTCACTCCGGGGGTGAATTTTTCCCGATTCTTCTCGACTCCGCTACGCTTCGCTCGAAGAATAAAAAGCTTTATCGTTCGAGCCTGTCGAGAACCTCTTTATCGTTCGAGTCCTTTGACAAGCTCAGGACTAAAAGCCTGTCGAGAACCATCTTTGGATAAATTCTTCTCGACTGCGCCCGAAGAATAACCGTCCTAATCTAATAAAGGAGAGATAGAGAGACACGGTTCTATAGATTTCTCTTCCGGGCAGAGACAGGAATTCGGAATGACGAGAGAGGAAGCGCCTCGCTTATTTTGAATAATCACGATCATAAATCGTTTCAGGTCTTCTTTCCAGAACCGAATTTAACTCCTAAAGCTATTCAAAACAAAAATCACTCCCAAAATTAAAACCGCGTTTATCGGCCAGACCAACCAGGAAAACTTTTTGTTCATTTTAAGAAAGATTAAATTAATCATTGTTCCGGAAATGGCCAAACTGATCGCTCCGGTATAGGAAATAATGCCGACAAAACTGGCCGGGGAGAGAAAAATACCAAAAAACCCGGGGGCTACCGCCAAGAGCTTGGCGTATCCCTCAGGAATCTTTAGGTCTCTGAAATAAACTTCTTTGGAAACATTGACTAAGCTCAAGAATGAAGTGATCAAGGCCAGTAAACCAATTATTGCTCCCAGCCGGGAAAGCAGAGGAGAAAAGGCAGATAGTCCGGAAAGAGCGTCAACAGTAACCATGCCGCCGCTGGCTCCCCAAATAGTAAAAGTAAAAAATAGATAAAGAGCCACCGGCAGTAAACTGCCGATGATGATTACCGGGATTAAAAACCGCCTTCTTTTCCGGAGAACTTCTTCAACTTCAGGAATAACACTAAACCCGACCAAAGAAAAAAGAGTCGCTCCCCAAAAAAAGAGGGGACGGCCGCCCAAGAGAATAATATTTTCCAGCCTGACAAAAGGGAGCAGTCTAAAGGGAATGATTACCATCAAGAGAATCAGTAGTATTGTCAGGAACGATTCCGCCTTGGTCAGTTTCTTAAAGCCCTGCCAGAAAAGGATTGCTCCGGCCAGGTAAAACCAGAAAGAGTGAAGCGGATGGGAAATCTGACCGGCCGCCAAAGCCAAAAACTCCCCTCCTAAAACTACATAAGATAAAAGGGCGCCGCCGAGAGAAACAATGGTAAACAGCAGAGAAACTTTCATCCAGTTTCTACCCAAATGTTTACCCACATACCCGGGCAGTTGATGATCACCGGAGGTTTTCAAAACTATTTCGGCATAGAAAAGGTTTAGGCCCATTGTCACCAGCCCCAAAAACAGAACGCCGAAAAAAAAAGGCAGGAATCCGGATTTAGAAGCTACATAAGGCAAAGCGAAAACCCCGCTGCCGATAATGGTGCCGACCAGTAAAAAAAGAGCCCGGAAAAAAAGTTTCATTGATTAGATTTTACAATACCGGGCGGAAACTCAAAACGTTAACCCCGATCTGGCATACCCGGGATAATTCGAAAGTGAACAGGAGGGGGCAACGACAAAACAGGGACTTTTGATTGTATAATTTATGCATGCCGGAGTATTTTTTAATTCTTCTGTTTCTTTTCTTAGCCGCCCTGTTTTTGCATGGTTTTTTTAAGGTAAAAATTTACCGCTCTTTTACCCATTTTGCCTTGACCAATTTTGCGGGAATTTTGATAATCACTCTCTGGGACAATTTTGCGATTTACCGAGGACACTGGAGTTTTGGTCAAAAGTATCTGTTGGGTTTAAAAATAGGGCTAATGCCTGTTGAAGAATATTTTTTCGTGTTAATTTTTCCATACTTAGGTTTAGTGATCTATAAAATCTTAGAGAAAAAGTTGAAATCCGCAAGTAAAAATTCCGGGTTTGAACAAAAACCGGGGCAATTCGGAGGCGGATAAGATTGCCTCAAAAACCTCGGCCGGGAAGATCAGCCCAACCAGCGCCGCATCAGCCTACCTGTCGCGAGAGGGTATTCTCTATGGAGTTCGGCTAAACGACTCCGCAATTCTTCTCGGTGTCTAGAGACAATAGCTCTTATTTCCTCTATCGGCCTCGTCTCAGCCGGACCGATGTTATGAAAACACCGCCCTTTGCCAAAAACACCACCGCAGCCTGATTTCTGCGGGTTCAGCTCACATTAGCAGGGAGTTCCTTCAGTCATCGTTTAATTCTATCACAGACTTAAACTAAAGATTGGTCCGGTAAAGCCACAATGGCTTTTCATCTGTTTAAGAGAGGTTGCTGGTCTTGTAAAAATTCATTGACAGAGAATTTAAAACCACGCTGACAGAAGAAAATGCCATTGCCAAGGCGGCAATTGCCGGATTTAACAGCCAGCCGGTAAAAGGATACAAAACACCCGCCGCCACCGGGATGCCAACAATATTGTAAAAGAAAGCCCAGAAAAGATTTTGCTTAATTTTACTTAAAGTGTATTTACTTAAATCAATTGCCGTTATCACATCTCTTAAATCATCTTTGATTAAAACTATCTCTCCGGTTTCCA
>CAZWLF010000107.1:0-2825 GCA_964634805.1 uncultured Gammaproteobacteria bacterium | reverse complement strand
CTCGAACAGTAAAGAAGTTCTCGACAAGCTCGAACAGTAAAGAAGTTCTCGACAATCCTTCAATTTTGGGCAGTCCGATGGGTTCGCTGTTAAACTTATCGAAGAGCCGAACGGTGAAATTTCTTGTTTAGCTTTCTTAATTTTTAATTAGTATGATTGACACTCACGCCCATTTGAACTTTCCTCAATTGCTGTCGAAGATAGACAAGGTGGTGGAGGAAAGTAAAAAAGCCGGGTTAACCGGGATTATTGTTGCCAGCAGCAACCTTGAGGATAGCAAAAGGGCGGTTGAGCTGTCTAAAAAATACCCTGGGTTTTTGTGGGCTTCAGTTGGTATTCATCCGCAGAAGACAGATCCGGAAAATAAAAACTCAACTAAAGATCAGATTACTCAGTTGGAACAGTTTTTACATTTACACCCCCGGGGTGTAGCAGGTATGACACCCCGGGGGTGTAATACCTCGGTGGTGGCGATTGGGGAGACGGGAATAGATTTCAGCCCGCCCCCTCTCGGCGAAGAACAGAGGAGTAAAAAGGAACAAGAAGAACTATTCTTAGGCCAAATTAAATTAGCTTTGAAATACGGCTTGTCTTTAGTAGTCCATTCCCGCGAAGCCAACGATGAGGTTATCAAAACTCTGCTTGATTTTGGAAATCGGAATTTGAACACCTCGGACGGTGGCCCGGAGGGACTCCTCCGAGGTGAAGTTAATCTCCGTGGTGTTTTTCATTGTTACTCCGGCGGCAAAAAGCGGATCCAAAAAGTTTTGGATTTGCCGGGAGAATGGTATTTCGGCGTTGACGGCAATTTGACTTACGACCCCGGTTTGCAAAATGTGGTTAAACTGATTCCCAAAGATAGGCTGGTTTTAGAGACAGACGCGCCCTTTTTGCCTCCGGAGCCTTACCGGGGTCAGGCGAATACACCGGCATATTTACCATTGATTGCTGAAAAAGTGGCTGAACTTTGGCAAACAAACATTGCCGAGGCGATCAAAAAAACGGTTGAGAATACGAAGAGGCTTTTTGGGATTTAAGACTGTCTGAAGTTGCTAATACCCTCGACCCACCAGGTCATCATCATCTCCCTCAGGGAGATGATGACAAAGAACCCCCTTGGATTAACAAGCGGTTGTTTTTCTTCTTGACAGGCGGGCTGATATTCTGCTATCCTAAAAAAGTTAAATTTTAAACTTTATTAAAATGGCAGAAACAGGAAAAGCCCTCGGAGAGGCTTATGAGCCTTACCCCGGTTATTTCGAAGATCTGAGGAGACGCCAGCAGAGCATGGTTGGGAGCGCTTTTGTCAGTATTCAGCCCGAAGGTAATTTTTTAAGGGGGAAAAGGACCTTGCCAATAAGACCTTCGTCTTCGGCAACTATGCCGGTGAACAGAGGTTAAGTTTCCTGCCAGATTTCCTTTACCGCTTCGACTAACTCCGGATAGTTAAACCGGTCTAAGAGTTCTTTTTTCCAGTTTTTATCGTCAATACTTATCGTCGGTTCAACCCCGTTTCCTTCGATCAGCTGGCCGTCTTCCCTTAGAGTCACCCGGTGAACCAAAAACACGGAATATTCTTCGTTGGAATCAATCTGATTTTCCATTTTAAAAACTTTTTCAACCGTGCCCCAGCCTTTGGTAGTCCGGCCCACCAAAACGCCGACGTTGTATTTTTTCAAGGCGGCGGCCATTACTTCGGCAGATGATTGGGCGCCCTCGTTGACTAAAACGACCACCTTTTTATACCTGACTAAACTGGGCATCCAGCCGATTTTGGTTTTGTAATCTTCTTTTTCTCCCTGATGGTAAAACTGATAAGCGTAAGCGTCGTTGCCGATAAAAGGACCTAAGAAATAAGGCAGGCCGTCAATCGCTCCGCCGATATTATCTCTTAAATCAAAAATCAAAGTATCTAGGACATTTCCCTGGTCGAATTTCTTAGTCACTCTTTCCAGTTCTTCCAAAGTGGTAGGGGAGAACTTTTTCAGGTGGAGGTGAAGTATTTCCGGCCGAATCAGCCGGTAGTCAATTGTCGGTTCAATTCCGGATTGATCATAAAGTTCTTTAGCTCCGCTGTCGGCAAGGACTTTATGAGCCTGGACCGCTTCCTGATATTTTGCCTGGCCTTCTTCGGAAGTATCGTTTTTTAATTCCGTCTCTTTTTCTTTAAAAGCCTTTTCGATTTCTTCTGCCGAGGCTTCTTTGTCTACTCCTAAAGCCTGGTAGTGATCGACCTCGGTTTTGTTTTGGACATTATTTTTTAAAGCGATTTCGTCTTTTTGAACATAAAGCCGGCTCCGGCCGAAAGGCTCTAAGTTGGCTAAAACTAAATCGGCTAAATTGGCAGTAAACTCTTTTCTCTTTTCGTCAGAATCAATTTGTTTATCAATATCTTCGAGAACGGTTTTTAAATTTTCCCGGTCGTTTGTTTTTAAACTTTGCGGCTGGCCGGTCAGTTTTTCAATTCCCAAAACAAAGACCCCGACCAATTTTTGGTCGTCCACCTTTTCCCAATAATTTTCCTTAATTTTGTCGTAGGCTTCCATCAGAAAGGCGATTCTGGAATTTTTCTCATCTTCGGTTTCTTGCTGGGGTGCCGGCGCTGTTTTGGCTTTAAGAAAGTAACCGCCGCCTAGTCCTACCGCTAAGAAAATCATTGCCACCATAACGGACTTAAACCAACGGGGCAGTTTCACTTCAATTTCCATTGTTTAAGCAGTTTAACACAGCTTATCAGAGCCGGGAAGGTGGTATACCAAAATGTGTCAGTCCAAAATAGAAATGTCCGGTTTTTTCCAAAATAGAAATGTCTTGTTTTCTTAAGT
>CAZWLF010000106.1:0-2851 GCA_964634805.1 uncultured Gammaproteobacteria bacterium | reverse complement strand
TTTGGTTAAATAACCGATTCTGGCCATGTTTAAAGTGACTACCCCAACTGAACCGGTCAAGGGATTAGAGCCAAACAGTCCGCCGCCTCTTTTTTGAAGTTCCCGTTTGTCCAACCTTAACCGACAGCACATTGACCGGGTGTCGTCCGGACTCATGTCGGAGTTGACAAAATTACCGAAGTAAGGAATGCCGTATTTGGCGGTCATTTCCCAAACTGAATCTAAATCCCGATTATTCCAGTCGAAATCCGCGGTAATATTGTAAGTGGGAATCGGAAAAGTAAAAACCTTGCCGTTGGCATCGCCTTCGGTGTAAATTTCCGCCAAAGCTTTATTAAAGACGGCCATTTCTTTCTGAAACTGACCGTATTTTCTCTCTTTCAGCTCTCCGGCGACGATCGCCGGCTGGTCTCTCATTGAAGGAGGAACTACCAAATCAATGCTGATATTGGTAAAAGGCGTTTGGAAACCAACCCGGGTAGGGACGTTCATACCAAACATAAATTCCTGCAAAGCCTGTTTTACCTCTTTATAGGAAAGTTTATCGTAGTAAATAAACGGAGCCATGTAAGTATCAAAATTTGAAAGCGCCTGGGCGCCGGCAGATTCGCCTTGTAAAGTATAGAAAAAATTAATCGTTTGAGCCAGCGCCGTTCTTAGGTGCCGAGGCGGGGCGCATTCAATCTTGGTCGGTACTCCCCTAAAACCATGAAGCAAAAGGTCCTGCAAATCCCAGCCAACGCAGTAAGGACCCAAAAAAGAAAGGTCGTGGAGGTGCAAATCGCCGTCAATATGCGCTTCGGCCGCTTCCCTTGGGTAAATCTCCTGCAGCCAATAGCGGGCCACAATCGAAGCGGAAATATGAGTGTTCAAACCCTGCAGTGAATAACTCATGTTGGCATTTTCCCGAACCCGCCAATCGCTTTCATCAACGTAGCTTTTAATCAGATTGGTAGTCTCATCTAATAAAAGTTTTTTCCGCCGGAGACGGGCGTGCTGAGCCCGGTAAAGAATATAAGCCCGAGCCGTCTGATAAAAACCGGATCGCATCAGGATTTCCTCAACAATATCCTGGATCTGTTCCACGTTTGGCACCCTATGACCGTCAAAAGTCTGGTGAAGTTTTTCCACTACTAAATCCGAAAGCTGTTTAGCCCATCTTCTGCCAAACTCTCCGGTGGCCTGACCGGCTTTAAGAATAGCGTCAGAAATTCTTTCCGGAATAAAGTCAACCACACGGCCACTTCTTTTCCTTACCTTAGTAACCAATTTAG
Source organism: uncultured Gammaproteobacteria bacterium (assembly GCA_964634805.1). GTDB lineage: Bacteria > Patescibacteriota > Microgenomatia > UBA12405 > JAHJSD01 > JAHJSD01. The sequence goes on along the minus strand of CAZWLF010000106.1, from coordinate 1,577 downwards.
TTTTTCTTTTTTTAACCATCATTATTTAAGTTGTTTAAAAAGTTATCCAAACCTTCTAAAACAAGCTCCCCCAAACCAAGAACTAAAAAATACCCTTTAAATAGGGCAGAAAATGTTTAAAACCTTCCTCGGGGCAGATTGGGAAAGTCAAGCGAATAGTACCAGTTAACTCCGTCTGTTTGATCTCTGTCAACTACTAATTTTAATATCAAAATGGAGCATAAATTTTAAAAACACCAACAGTTTCGAAGATGATGAATTCTATTTAAGAATTACCGCAGTTTAACCGAAAAGATCGTCCCTTAATTTTTGGTTTCCGGTTTGAGTCTCCAAGTCTTCACACAAATCAGAAATTAAAATTTTATCGATTTAATAAAAGTTACCCGGTGGTACCTGGTTTTGCCAAAACGGATTATTGCCTCCCGATGAAACTTAGTGCCATAACCTTTGTTCTTTTCCCAGCCAAAATTAGAATAGGCCGGAAACCGCTCCGACAAATTTATCATTAAACTATCCCGGTAGACCTTGGCCACAATCGAGGCGGCGGCGATAGAAAGCGACTGCTGGTCCCCTCTGATAATCGCTTTTTGGTTTGCCAAACCAACCCCGGGAACATATTTAACCCTTAAAGCATCAACCAACAAAAAAGATTTTCTTTCTAAACCCATTTTCTTAACCGCCGACAAAACTGCTATCCGCATCGCCTTGCAGGTAGCCCAGATAATCCCTTTTTTGTCAATCTCGCCGGCGGTGGATAAGCCAACCCCCCAAGACAGAGAACATCTTTTTATCACTTTTGAAAGTTTTACCCTTTTAACAGCAGAAACCATTTTAGAGTCATTTACCCCTTTTTGCTGTAAAAGGGCTTCCAATTCTCTGATTTCAAAAGGGTTAAAAGCGACCGCCGCCGCCGCCACCGGACCGGCCAGGGCTCCCCTTCCCACCTCGTCGATACCGAAAACCAAGAAGTTGTTTTCTGTCAGTTTTTTTTCTTCTTCAAAGTTCGGCAAGATCATGACCCTATTTTACCCCGGCGCCAATTCCAAGACTATATTCTATTTCGCGCAACGCCTTACCTGATTATCAACATAACTGACCCGATCGGGTCAGTTATGTTGATAATTTAAACCCAAGAATATTTTTTGATTAGAAAAGCCAAGGCGGTTGAAAGATAAACTGTTATAGGATGTAATAGTTCGGTATGGGGAAAAGAAAGGAACTCATCAAAAACGCCTTGCGAGGACTCAATCTCTACCAAGTATATCAGACCGTTTACGGCGTGGGCGGTACCCACATGGAAGTCAGGGCGAAGATAGAGCAAGGGAAGAGGGGTGCCGCCAGAGAGATAATCCATCAGATAGCGCCGGCAATACGAGCCTTAGAAATTTCACAACCGCTCAATCCGGAAATCTCAAATCTTAGAAAATTCCAGGTTACTACTTCACCAGAGCCGCCCGCAAGCCGCCGCAAAGTAGAAGGGGCCACTCCAAACGTTGGCCGACGCTACTCTGATTATCCCAACTGTAGCACCAAAGTGATAATGTCCTGTTTAACCAACATAGAAATGTCCGGTATGG
>CAZWLF010000105.1:0-2944 GCA_964634805.1 uncultured Gammaproteobacteria bacterium | reverse complement strand
CTGGGTTTAAAGGGTCCGCAGGCGGTCTGTTAAGTTTTCTGTTAAATCCCCCGACTCAATCGGGGAAGGGCAGGGAATACTGGCAGACTAGAGTAAGTTCGGGGCTACTGGAACTTGTCATGTAGGGGTGAAATCCGTGGATATGACAAGGAACACCGAGGGCGAAGGCGGGTAGCTAGGATTTCACTGACGCTCATGGACGAAAGCTAGGGGAGCAAACTGGATTAGAGACCCAGGTAGTCCTAGCTGTAAACGATGCTCGCTAGCTGGTTTATTCTTCGGATTAGACCGGCGAAGTTAACGCGTTAAGCGAGCCACCTGGGGAGTACGACCGCAAGGTTGAAACTCAAACGAATTGGCGGGGAGGCGCACAACCAGTGGAGCATGTGGTTTAATTCGATACGAAGCGTTGAACCTTACCTGGGCTTGACCTCCATTTATGCCTGCTCGAAAGAACCAGGCCTAACGGTGGATCAGCTGGTGCATGGCTGTCGTAAGCTCGTGGCGTGAGCCGTTCCCTTCAGTGGGGTAACGAGCGCAACCCCTGTCGCATGTTACTCGTGTCATGCGAGACTGCGGTCGAGTTTTCGGCCGAGGAAGGCGGGGATGACGTCAAGTCAGCATGTCGCTTATGTCCAGGGCTACACACATCCTACAATGAGATAGACAATGGGTTGCCAAGCCGCGAGGCGGAGCTAATCCTATCAAACTATCTCTCAGTGGGGATTGCAGGCTGAAACTCGCCTGCATGAACTTGGAATTGGTAGTAATCGGGGATCAGCAGACCCCGGTGAATACGTTCTCGCCTCTTGCACAAATCAAATTGCGCCTTCCGATTAATGTTTCTATTTCGTGTAAGTCGAACCAGAAGGAAGTAAACTTTCTGAAGCGAAATGGCATCCTCCGATGGTAACAGAGGAGTGAAAAGGGCCAAATTAGCAGTTTCCAGCTTGAAGCTGAAACGGCTTTGTTTAATGGTGATCCTGCGTGCAAACGGAGAAGCTATTTACTAAGTCTTTAAAAAAGGCAAATTAAGCAAAGTATCCGGGCTCGAGACGGAAACAAAAAGAGATATTGATCACGAAGGGAGATCCTGTTAACCCCATTTCGTTGTTCATTTACAACGAGGTGGTAGAATGATAAGTGATTGTTATTTGATAGTTAATAGGAAGTCTGCGGCGCCCATAGTATTCCGGCGTAAACCGGAAAAAGGGGTTGCCCTATTTAGCTAAATGGTGAGATTAAATCCATGGTATATTGTTGGCTTTGTCGAAGGAGAAGGATGTTTTGCAATAACAATCTCTAAGCACAAGACTAAAAAGTTGGGTCTTGACGCAAGACTTGTTTTTGAAATCGAGTTGAGAGAAGACGATAGACCTCTTTTAGGAGAAATCAGAAACCTTTTTAAAGTGGGTCACATCTATCGGCTTGATTACCGGAGACCCGGTTGGTCTCCCCATACAAAATATTCTGTTCATAGCCTTCGAGAAATAAAGTCGGTAATTATTCCCTTCTTCAAGAAATACCCTTTAAAAGGGAGAAAGAAAAAATCTTTCGAGATTTTTTGTCAGGCGGTAACTCTTTTTGAGAAAAAAGAACATCTGACCGAGAAAGGAATAAAGAAACTAAGAAAGCTGAGGATAAGTATGAATCAGAAAAAGAAGAGAGATCATTAGCTAACTAGCCGTTCGCTAGGGTGCGGGAAAACCGCGCGCCCAGCGGGGAGAGACGTTTTATTTGGTAACAAATAAAAAGATCTCAGAACACTGCCCGTCAACTGAGCCGAGTTGGCAATACCCGAAGATCCGACTTTGTCGGAGTTAAGGTGGGGCCAGCGAGGAGCGGTAAGTCGTAACAAGGTATCTGTTCTGGAAGGAGCAGATGGATCACCTCCTTTCTAAGAGGATAAAGAAATCCCCTTTTTGGGGGTAAGTTTAAAAAACGTTTCCTGCCACAAATTATTCCATTTTGAATTTTTAAAACCGAGCCGCTTCCGGCCGGAAGAGATTTAGAAAGAACGGTCACTTCTTTTTCTATTTTCCGCCCTTTTTATGGCAAAAAGTACAAAAGTAGGCGATTTTTACTCCCTTGACCCAGAGCTAATACCGAAACATATCGGCATTATTATGGACGGCAACCGCCGCTGGGCCAGAGGAAAGGGGTTAAAAGATAATCAGGGCCACAGAGCTGGTACTGAAAATTTAAAAAAAATCGTTGACCACTGCCAGAAATTAGGGGTAAAACACCTCACCGTATACGCTCTTTCGACCGAAAACTGGCGCAAAAGAGCTAAAGAAGAGGTCAAGGGTATTTTCAATCTTCTCCTGCGGGTAATCCGGGAGAAAAAAGAAGAATACCGCCACAAAGGGGTCAGGTTGTTTGTTTTAGGGAATTTTCAGGCATTTCCTTTAAAAGTAAAACGGGCGATCAGCGAGATGCTGAAAGTGGTCATCAAGCAGGAAAGGTTGAAGTTCAATGTTGCTTTAAATTACGGCGGCAGAGATGAAATGATCAGGGCGATCAGACAGATCATCAAAGATGGTATCCGCCCGGGCCAGGTGGATGAAGATTTAATCAGCCGCTACCTGGATACTAACGGCCAGCCTGATCCGGATTTAATCATTCGCACCGGCGGAGAGATCAGACTTTCCAACTTCCTTCTTTGGCAGCTTTCTTATTCCGAACTTTACTTTACCGACACTTTTTGGCCCGCTTTCGGTCCTAAAAAGCTGGAAAAAGCGATCAAAACCTATCAGGACCGGCAAAGAAAGTTTGGCAAATAAAGACTTCCTCTCTTCTCTGTCATACCGGCCCGTTAAAAAGCTGAAAACTAATAGCGGAGAAGTAAAATTTATTCCAAGATAGCGAAAACCCCGGTTAATGTTGGGAATGAAGTGATACCAAGTGACGTTCCGAGGCAGCCTCGGAACGGACCATTAGAGAT
>CAZWLF010000104.1:0-3093 GCA_964634805.1 uncultured Gammaproteobacteria bacterium | reverse complement strand
CTTGACACGACGTCGGATGACTGTTGCGACCCGGAATCTGCCCAGATCCTGAATCCCCAGTACCATTCGGTACGGGGCAGGCAAGTTCAGGATGACAACGCAAGTTCAGGATGACGACAATAGGTAGTTTTGAAACTGGTTCTATGATCTGGAAGAAAGGACAGCCAGATTTGCAGAAAAAATTATCGACCTGGTAAAACAAATTAAAGCAACCCCCCCATTAATAAAAGAATAATCGAGCAATTGGTTGGTTCCGGCGGGTCAATCAGGGCTAATTATTGTGAAGCAAACGAAGCGGAAAGCAAAAAAGACTCTATTGATAAAATTGGTATTTGCAAAAAAGGAGCTAAAGAAACAAAACATTGGCTAAGGTTATCGGCCAGGTCCAACCCGGAACATAAAGGAGCTATCAAAGAGCTCTGGCGAGAAAGTCAGGAACTCTTATTGATCTTTTCCAGAATCTCTGTTTCAAGTAGAAGAAAAGGTTGAAAATTGAGATTCGAAGACCTATCTGTTCGGTGTTTCCCAGTACAAACGTCCGCGGTCAGTGACGCCTAAATGGTATTATATCCATTAGGATTTATATGGAAGAAAAAATAGAAGGTAAACTTGATTTAAGATTTGAACAATTTGGCGATTTTCAGACGCGATTAAGGACAGAACTCCTATCTTATCGTCCGGAGGAGATTGCCGGATGGGGCAAAACAGAAAGGAAAAGTTTTATTGATGATGCCATCGCTTCGGCGGCTTCATACCGGCCTTACCTCAAGGAACCAATAGAGCAATATCTTCAGAGGGAAGCTGAAATTGAAAGATGGATAGATAAGCATCAGGGTTTAAATTCGGAGTCTGCCAAAAAAGTTTTGGCAGAGGCTTTTGAAACTGATGGCCATCCGGTTCCGGCTAACATAGTAAACCAGATAAAACCGCAAAGAATCCGTGACGGTATTGCTTTAATAGTTTCCCCGGCAGTATTTAGAGAACTAATCGTTAAAGATATGGTTCAAGAAGGGACAAAAGTTAGCGATCCGGCGCGAATAGAGCAAGAGCTTTCCGGTTATGCTGAAATGGGTTTTTTATTAGACCCAGGCGGTTTAACTAAAGATTTAGGTTTGCCTGAGGGTATAAAATTAGTAGCGGTTCAAAATACCTATTCCGCAAGAACCTTAAGACACGAAGAGAGTGAAATTCTGGCCCAAAATATCATAGACGCTTTAGAAAATCCCCAGGTAAGGAAATTGGATAATTTGGCAGCCAAACATATTTCTGGGGAGAACTTCGATCGCGATACAGTGAGACAAATACTGAGCGATTTAGCCGCCAGAGTGGAAGAGGGAGCCTTGCCGGATAACTTAGGCGGTCTTGGTTTAACCAAAGAGTATGCCGAAAGCCACCGGCAGGAGGCAGAATTAGTTAAGACTGTTTGGCAGAAAGTCTCGACGGCGGCGAAAGACGAATCGAAAGAGACTTTAGCCAATAAAATCCGCGGCGGCTTGTTAGTTCCGGAAAATATTCTTATTAATTTGGGCGGAAACTCCGGCGTCGGCTTATTAAAAGGGGTTGAGGTTAAAGATAATGATTTCGGTCTTTGTTTAAGAAGTTTTAAGGAAGGCAGATTTGTTTATTTTAGGCCCACTCTTAAACAGGGAGATGAATTAGTTCACAATAATATCACTTACCGGATTGAAGACTTAATTTCCCAGGGGGCGCAGGGAGTGGTTTATAAAGCCGCTGCCGGCGGCGAAGTTTTCGCGGTAAAGGAATTGTTTTTTCCCTTGGCCACTGCGGCAACTGACCCTAAGTTATCCCCTTTTTTCATTGACGGTTTATGGAAGAGCCAGCTTAGCCCGACTGATTTAAAAAAACCGTTCGACGAGATGATAAAACAGGTAGACCTTTATAGATTCTTTAAAGATTTAGGCGACTTTGCCGACGGTCTAAACGGATACGAGGATTCCGGGAACATGGGTACCGAATTCAGGATAAAGTTGGACCAATTACTGGCGCCGCGGTTAGGACAAGTTAAGACAAGAGACGGTATCCCTATCTATAAATCAGGAGCGATGGAATTAGTTAGGTTTCACCCACAGCAGGGCGGCAAAGTTGGTTTGTCTCCGGGTCAGCAAAAGCTGATCTTGGAAGAAACGGCGGCGGCGGCAAAACAGGCGTTGGCGGAAATAGCCGGATCAACCAAAGGAAGAGCGTTGGCCCAGGAATTGACTGAGGCTCAGGAAAGGTTTATCGCCGAGAGCGAAACTCTTTTCGGCTTGGCCGATGTTGAAGGAGTGGCCGGGTCAAGAGGGATCAAGATTGGCGGTGCTGTTGATCCGGAGGATCCCGGCTGGCAGGCTGTTTATATGATCCAGCAGTGGGTGGAGGGGCAAACCTTGGGAAAGGCGCTGGCCTTGTCGGAAGATACTCCGAAAATTTGGGAGTACCAAAAATCGGTGGACTTTGTCAGGGAACTGCTAAGAACATTAAGAACTTTGCACCAGAGGAAAGTGATTCATAAGGATCTTAAACCGGGAAATATTATGGTAGACGCCAAAGGCCAGCCGGTTCTGGTAGATTTCGGGATTGCCAAAGGGAGGGTGGCTTCGTTAAGCCGCTCTTTAAGGGCGGGAACAACTCTAGTTGGCACACCTGGTTTCGCTCCCGAGGATCTGGTCACTACTGGCGCCGACGCCAGGTCGGACATCTATTCTTTGGGAATGGTCTTGTTTACCATGCTGACCGGCAGGGATCCGAGTTACCAGTCCGGCAACCCTAAAGATGATGTTCCGGTCGATCCGATAATGGGAGAAGCGAGACTGAAAAAAGTAGCAGAACTTTTAAGAAGGGAAAGAGACCCTTCCGGCAACCAAAAAATTCCTGAAGCGCTTGTCAGTATAGTTTTAAAAACGGTCGCTCCGAAGCCGGAAGATAGATTTCAAACTGCGGAGGAAATGGATGGGGCTTTAAGCGAAATAAGGATTGTTTCGGAAGACCAGCATTTGGATAATCTGTTTAAAGCTCTGGACAAACAGTATCAACTACCTTTTTACTCCCGCTACCCCGATGGTGAACAAGCTTCCGGTATTATGAGGAGGAGGT
>CAZWLF010000103.1:0-3107 GCA_964634805.1 uncultured Gammaproteobacteria bacterium | reverse complement strand
AAATCTTCCAATGATTCGAATGATTAGAGGATTTAAACCTTCTGGTTTAAGCCAATTTCTCCTCTGAGGTGGGCATTGACTCCTCGGATGGTGAAATTGAGTCCCGGGTTGTTCGATCCAGGATCATGATTTCCTTTTCCGCCATCCCGGCCCCGTCGCAGTGAGATCAGGATGTTAAACTGGGTATCCGACGTTCGCCATCCGCCAATCGGCGGAGGCGGATTGGTTCCTCGGGGGTGGGTTATCACCCCGACTCCCCTTCGTTATTTCTTTTAAACTATCCAACCATTTGACCATTTAGCCATTTGACTATTTATTCTTCGAGCGCAGTCGAGAAGCTTCTTTCAATTTCTTTTCCAGGGTAGCTCTGCACCGAACGTGCCGCGTACTCGTGGTGGTAAAGAATTCTCTAATTCTTAAACAGACAGGTCTGATAAAATAAACATCCATTTCTCCTATTCGACCTATCCAAGATAGCAAAAATCCCGATGTTAATGTTGGGAATGAAACGATACCAAATAACATTCCGGCGTTGCGTCGGAACGCGCCAGGCAAATCAAAATACCACGGGCGTAAAAGCCCGTGTGTAGTTTCTTCAACCGATTAGTTTTATTCTTCCCGGTTTGTCTTGGCGTTTTTTCAGACCATTAGTTTACCTTCGTCTCGGTTCGGGCTTTCTTTTGAGAGGTACTCTTTTTAGCATTGATACTTCCACGAGGTCGGTTCTTCCTGTCATACTGTCGATAAAAGTAAGTGCTCGCAAATTTTCTCTGGCGATCAATTCTCCTTCCGGATCGCACGGTTTTTGACCCTGCTCCAGATGTTCAGCCTTAAAATACTTGCCGCCGGTTCTTATGGGACAGGTAGCGCAGAGAAGATCAGGGCTGGTTCTGACTGATATCACTCTATTCTCGGGCAGTTGGTTTATTCCTCTTCTTAATCTATAGATTCGTATATTTTGTGAACGACTGTGACCTCCTACCCAACCATTAGAAAAGCCGCTCCAGCCTTCATGATCAGCTTTGGCGCCCGAAATCATAAAAGCTTTTAGGTGGTGCGGAGTTAACCCTTCTCTTTGCGCTTGAGCGGCCAACCTTGTTGCTGTTTCTATAGCACTCGCTTTACCCATAAGAGAATTATAGAGGTTGTATTAATTAACTTCAACTCAATTTTAGGATATAATCTGTCTTAATATGGTTTTAGACCAAGAACCGATTCAATAAGATGCCGTGGTTGAGTGGTTGACTCCGGAAGAGAAGCTGGCTAAGGTTTCTAAATTTTTCGACACTGTTTCTAACCCGAATTCGCCAAGGCCGGTTACTGCCGAGGAGTTGCCGATAGATGAGATAATCGATTTGCTCAGAAGTTCCGGGATAGATTTTGAAGTTGCTGCTAAAGAGGAGGTCGCTTCTTTACGGCAATTCCAATTTAGGGGATTTGATCAAGGTAAAGGTCCGGCGGTTGTTGCTATTATCGGCAAAGAGCGAACTGTGGCTTATTTTAATTGGGCGCTGGAAGTTTCCCGCCGAATGAAAATGCCTAAATTAAATCGGGATAAGACACCGGATCAAGTCAGCAGAGTTAGAGGATTGATGCAGTTTTTGGGGCTGACTGTTGGTGTTGCAACCGGGGCGATAACAATAGATGAGTATGTGGCGGAAGTAAATCAGAGGGCTTATAACGGCCACGTAGTTAAAAAGGCAAACCCGGAAGTGTTAGCCAGAAATTTTCCTGGCTTTGAGAGGCATAGAAATATGGCTTCTTTTCCTCCGGGTGAGTTGCCGGAGGCTTTCGCTAAAATTATCGACAGTGAAGAAAGACTAGACTCCAAAGGCTGACAGTTTCTAAAAACCCTCTAATTATTAGAAGGTTAGTCTTTTAAACACCCCCGGGGGTTCTCCGCTGGTTGGCGGATTGGTTACCCAGGGGTGGATTAAAGCCAAAAAAAATGCCCGGCCTTGACCTATTTTCGCGTTCCGTTGCCGGAAGACTATCGTCAGCGCTGATACGTTTCACTTCTGTGTTCGGAATGGGAACAGGTGGTTCCATATCGCTCCAAAGACCGAGCAAAGGAATTATAACCAAAATTGCTTTAGGAATCAATATCAGCTAAAATATTCTCCAAACAAGGAAAAGACGGCTTTATCACTTTTTTTCAAGGGCGGGCTGTTTATAAAATTGCCAAGGTCTTGAAATCGGCTTAAACTGAAAAAATGCCTAAAAGCAAAGGAAGAAAAAAAACAAAATCTAAAAAAAATATCCAAAAAAGAGAGGTTTGGCAGAAACCTGGTTTTGATCCAAAAGCCGGAATTCAATTTACTCAGGGACAGTTGAGGCGTGGCCCCGAAATAGGCAAGAAACTTTTCAACAGAAAAATCCTGCCATAGCCACATCCTTTAACGATCTCTGGTAATTTGCCTGGTCGTCTTTTGCCGGGAAAGCTGAGATGCTTGACCGCGAGCCTATTGAGCGGCATACTCGGGGGTCGTCTAATGGTAGGACAATGCGCTCTGAACGCATTAATTGGGGTTCAAATCCCTGCCCCCGAACAAGGCATAATTCTGCGCCTTGCTTTAGCAAGGAAAGAATTGGGGTGTAGACAGGTGTAGGTAGAAAAACACCTTAGAAGTGGAAGAGAGAAGTGAAAGAGAGGTGAAAGACAGTCTCATTTTCCCGAGGTGTCAACCTAACCCACCCCGGGGGTGTACTAATATGAATGGAGAACAAAAATTAACTAATAACCCACCCCCCCCGGGGGAGTGTACTAAAAGTCCAAGTCCGTACGACTTAGGAATATCCAGGGTGGGCAGTACCGGACAGAAGCGGTGCCGCCATATGGATCCAAAATCAGTTAACCCTTATGATTTGAGGCAGGTTGCCCGTGCCCAAAGATTATTTGGTCCAAGACACCTCGTGGTTTTGGGACGGGGCTGGAATTAGTGCATTGATACAGGAAAACTGTTGACATCTTTTTACAGCAGCAAAGGTCCGGGTTGGATCTAAAAAGATGAAGCCACTTTTTGCGAATTCAGCCGAATTCTCTGTCCCCGTCCCGAGAATACGAGAATACGAGAATACGAGAATAGAGAATAACTGTTTTTTGCCGG
>CAZWLF010000102.1:0-3122 GCA_964634805.1 uncultured Gammaproteobacteria bacterium | reverse complement strand
ACCGTATTGCGGCAGTGAGAAGGACAGCCGGAGGATTACCTCTCTTTTAAAAGGGATTCCTTGGATCTTGCTGACCGCCGGAGAAGAGTTCTCTGTTTTTAAGGATCAATTAAAGTTAGCTGTTGCCGGCGGCGCTTTGGGTTTTTTGGCAGGGCGGTCTGTCTGGCAGGAGCTGTTTCTTTTGGGGGCAGGCGAGAGAGATTATTTTTTGAAAAAAACCTTGGTTAAAAATTTCAAAGAAATTACTAAAATAGCTCTTAGTAGTTAGTTCTACTTATTTTTGTGACCCAGAAAAAAGTTTTAATTACCGGAGGATCGGGTTTCTTGGGGATTAACCTGATTCGCTTTCTTTTGAAGAAAGGGTTTAAAATCAGGTCTTTGGATATTGCCCCTTTTGACTACCCTGAGAAAGATAAAATCGAAGCTGTTCTTGGCGATGTTAGAGACCGAAAAATGGTTAATCAAGCAATCCGGGGAGTTGATTTTGTGGTCCATTGCGCCGCCGCCTTGCCTCTTTATTCCAAGAAAGATATTTTCAGCACTGATGTTGGCGGGACTATGATGGTGTTGCGGGAATCTTTAAAACAGAGGGTCAAGCGGTTTATCTTTATTTCTTCTACCGCTGTTTACGGTGTCCCCGACCATCACCCGATTAAAGAAGACGGTCGGATGATTGGCGTCGGACCTTACGGCGAGGCAAAAATAAAAGCAGAGGGAGCCTGCTTGAATTACTGTAAAAAAGGTTTGCCGGTTACTATCATTAGGCCGAAAACATTTATCGGTCCGGAGCGGTTGGGAGTTTTTGCCATGCTCTACCAGTGGTCTGATGAGGCGAGGAATTTTCCGATTATCGGCAAAGGAGATAACCGCTACCAGTTTTTGGACGTGGAGGACCTCTGCCAGTTTATTTATCTTTGCCTTATTTCCGAAAAACGCGGGATAAACGGTGTCTTTAATGTAGGTGCTAAGGAATTTTCTACCTTTAAGGAAGATTTCCAGTCGGTTCTCGATCAGGCCGGTCATGGTAAAAAGATAATTTCCTTTCCGGCGGCTCCGGCGGTTGCCGTTTTGAAAATCCTAGAATTTTTTAAGCTTTCGCCTTTGTACCAGTGGATTTACGAGACCGCCGGCAAGGATTCATATGTTTCGGTAGAAAAGGCAGAAAAAGTTTTAGGTTTTAAACCAAGGTATTCTAACAAGCAGGCGCTGGGTAGAAATTTTGACTGGTACCTGAAGAACAGAAGCGCTTTTGAAAGCGTTTCCGGCGTTTCTCACCGAGTTCCTTGGAAGCAGGGCGCTTTAGGGCTTTTAAAGTTTTTTTTCTGATTCAGTAAATAGGTGTTGACTTTACTCTTTTTCCTGTTAAAATCTGACCGTGATCTTAAATATTCCACTTTTTGTCTTTTGCTGATTCCGACTCCTTATCGGGTGGACTTATCAGAAAAACTTTCTTGCAGGTAAAGGAGGTGATTTATAAAAATGGGAACCAAACTATACGTAGGTAATCTTAGCTATACTGTTACCGATGATCAGCTGGGTGAATTATTCAGCCAAGCAGGTACAGTTGCGAGCGCTAACGTAATTACTGACAGACAAACAGGCAGATCCAGGGGCTTTGCTTTCGTTGAGATGGCTAGTGAAGAGGGAGCGAAAAAAGCGATTGAACTGATCAACGGTAAAGATGTTGACGGTAGAAGTTTAGTCGTCAATGAAGCCAGACCTAAAGAAGACAGACCTTCTCAGGGGAGAAATTAACCAAGATTAATCTTGCCGGTTTTAATTCGGCGAATATATTTTACTGGTTATTAGTGCGGGTAGGCTGTGGCTAGTATAGCCTAAAGAGAGGTTATTTTTTTGGGCTCTTTTTTCGAAAACGGAACACGAGTTTCACCCTAAAAAGGGGAAAATATTTTCCGGCTTCGAGGCAGTAGTATTAAGCGCCGGTTAAAGTAACCAATCTTTAGCCGGGTGTATCTTGTTGATAAACAAGATACACCCCAGGTTTTAACTTGGCCCAGTTTATAGTTAAAATAGGTTTGTGCTGGAAAAAATTATCTTGGGGACAATCCAGGGGGTGGCCGAATGGCTTCCGGTAAGCTCGGAAGGGGTTTTAATATTGGTTCAACTCCGTTTTTTTGGCAGTAGCGGGAGTTTGACCGAAATGGTTAGGTTCGCTTTGTTTTTGCATTTGGGCACCTTTCTGGCGGCTTTGATTTATTTCCGCAGGCAGGTAGGAAAAATCATTAAGACGGTTTTTACCTACAGAAAATCTTCCTTGGAAGAGAGGAAACTGGTAGACTTTTTAATAGTAAGTAGTTCGCTTACTTTTATAGTAGGTTTTCTCATCTTACGGCTTTTTAGCGCCTTTGAGGAACAGCTGAAGTCAAGCGGAGGAATTCTAAGCTTAATAATTGGTTTAACACTGATTATCACCGCCTTGCTTCAGTTAATTTCAAAAAAAACAGGCAACAGGCCATTGGACTCTTTAAATCTGAAAGACGGTTTTATTTTGGGTATTGTTCAGGGTTTAGCGGCTATTCCCGGATTTTCTCGTTCCGGGGCAACCGTCTCCGGTCTGCTCCTTTTAGGAGTTGAAAAGAGCCTGGCTTTAAAACTGAGTTTTTTAATGAGTTTGCCGGTTGTTTTCGGGGGCAATATCCTTTTGAATTTAAATGGCCTCGTTTTTGGTTGGCAATTTGTTTTCGCCTTGATCTCTTCTTTCGTCTTCGGGATTTTAACGATTCACTTTTTGATTAAAACGGCAGAAAAAATAAATTTTGGTGTTTTTGTGATGGCTTTTGGGCTCCTTACAGTTGCTTCCTCTCTGCTTCCATAAAACTTACTCCAGTGCCGGCTCCGGCGCGCGAGGGAACATCTTTCGGGGAAAAGGAAGCGGTAGGTTTTTGACCGGTGGAGAATTGCTGAGAATAAAACATCAAGTCAAGTATTAAGTATTGAAAATCGAATATCGAGAAGACACCCCGGGGGTGGACTACCAAGAATCGAGAATTTAGTATTAAAAATTAAGTATTAAGAATCGAAAATCAAGAATCGAAAACTTAGTATTTGAATTTCTTGTTCTTCAGCTTTTACCTTTGAGTTGCAGTTTCGACTTTTGTCCG
>CAZWLF010000101.1:0-3325 GCA_964634805.1 uncultured Gammaproteobacteria bacterium | reverse complement strand
ACCGGACATTTCTATGTTGGTTAAACAGGACATTATCACTTTGGTGCTACAGTTGAAAGTTTCTTCTTGACGAAGCTTTGACCACTCGTTATACTAAACCGATAAAACCGTAGTCGCAAGACCATAGTTTTGGATTTAACAGTTTCCCTTAGCAGGGGTTTATAAAAAAGGAGAGTGGGTGATTTTTACCCGTCTTCCTTGATAAGTCAAAACGAGCTGATTTTCACTACAAAGCTGGCGATTTTGGCAGGATAAGTTTGGGATGAAAAAATATCAATTTGTCTTTTTAACCCGGTCTGGACTCTCCAAGGAAAATCTGGCGAAGATTTTTCCTCCTCTGGAAAAGGAAGTCAAGAATATTGGCGGCAAAGTTTCAAAAAAAGAAGACTTGGGCAAACAGGAGCTGGCTTACTTAATTGAAGGAAAAGAAACCGCTTCCTTTTGGGTTTGGCACCTTGATTTTGACACTAACCCAAATTTGACTTCTTTTAATACTTACTTGAATAGGGAAAAAAAGATCATCCGTTATTTATTATTGAAAAATCGGCGTTAGAGGTTTTCTGCGCCGTTCAAGGAAAAGGGGGTTTGCATGTCTACGCGGTGTCTTAATAAAGCGGCTTTGATTGGTAATCTGACCAATGATCCCGATTTGCGTTATACTCCCAGCGGGGTGGCGGTTTGCAGTTTTGGTTTGGCCACTAACCGTCGTTGGACAACCCAAGATGGAGAAAAGAAAGAGTTGGCTCAATTTCATAGGATTGTTGCCTGGTCGCAATTAGCTGAAATTTGCTCCCAGCTTTTATCAAAGGGCTGCCGGGTTTATGTTGAGGGCAGGATTCAATACCGTGAGTGGGTTGGTTCTGATAACAACAAGAGGCAAACTACAGAAATTGTTATCGAAGACATGATTTTACTTGATTCTAAGAAAGCAGGTCCTGTTGGTGATAAGGAAGGTTTGGAGGAAGGGGGATCTGCCGCCAGCGCTGAGGGATCTGCTCTGGCAGATGATTTTACTCTTTCCGGATCTGGCCAGACTGACGATTCTAAAGCCGTTAGTGATAATTCCGGGAAAGAGGCAGTCAAGAAAAAAGCCCCTGTCAGAAAGAAGGAGGAAACTGCTAAGCAAGATCAAGACGGCGGAGAAGAGCAGCAACAGGAGGAAGAGAAAGACATTCCTTTCTGAGCCTTAATAACGTTAATTTTTTAAGAAAATTTTAGATGCCGGGATCAAACAGAAGGAAAAGGAGGGTTAAACCTCAGCCAGTTAAAAAAAATTGCCCTTTTTGCAAAGAGGTAAGGGAGCCGAATTGGCGGGAGGCCCCTTCTCTCAGAAGTTATCTTTCGCCTCGGTCAAGGATTTTGCCGAGGACGGTAACCGGTTTGTGCGCTAAACACCAACGCCGGTTAGCTGAGACGATCAAACACGCCCGTCATTTAGGATTGCTTCCATTTATTATCAGGACAGACAATCGCTGAGTTTTTTGCACTTTTTAAGGCCGGTAAGGCGGAGGTGGTTAGAAGTGGTGATTTTTAAACTACCGCCGGAAGCCGCTTTTAGATTGCCTGTTTTTTAACTTTTTAAATGCCAAGAGCTTTGTGGGTTCTTTGCTTACCTAAAAAAGCGAAAGTTTTGAAGAAAATTAATCAAAAAGTTTCCCCCGGGGAGAAGCTTGCCCAATCCGGAGATAAGTTTTTTTGTGCTCCGTGTTCGGGTAAAATTGCCGGTTTGACTAAGAATAGGGTTGAGCTGGAGTTTGAAACAGAGAAAATTGCTGGTGATAGTGCCGGCCAAGGTCGTTGCTGGGGAGAACTTGTTTTTCTTCCAGAGATTGCCTTTCCTGAAATTAACACTGATCATAAAGATAAAATTTTGTTTGTCCGGGAAGTGAACCAGATTTTTTTAAGAAAGGCAGCCGCTTTGTCGGTAGCGGGACTCCTTTGTTTTAATTTTGAAAAAGGAGAAGACTTGATCAATTATCCGATTCCGGTTTTAATAATTCCTGAGGATTCCAAGACTGAGAAGCTCTTAGCTTCCTCAGGGGGGGTCAATTGTTTATTGAATTTGCCGGCTAGTTGTTTTTTAATTCCTCAATCGTCTTGAGAAAATGAAAATTAAAGTTTCTTTAAGCGGCCTGCGCCGACTGGTCTTAATTTTAATTTTGGTATTAAGCTCCGGATTTTTTGGGTATCGGCTTGGGTTTTCCCGAACCGCGGTTTCGGTAGAGGAGGGCAAAGACTTTTCTCTGTTTTGGTTGGTTTGGCACCGGTTGGAGGAGAAATACTTGGATAGAGACAAAATTGACGAGCAAAAAATGATCGAGGGGGCAATCTCCGGAATGGTCAGCTCGTTGGGGGATCCTTACACCGCCTTCTTTCCCTTTGAAGACAATAAAGTCAGCCGGGAAGACCTTTCCGGGGAGTTCGGGGGGGTAGGAATTCAGCTTGGTTATAAGAGTAAGACTTTGGCGGTTATTTCTCCGCTGAACGGCACTCCGGCAGAAAAGGCTGGTATTAAGGCAGGGGATTTAATCTTGAAAATTAAAGACGAAAGCGCTGGGGTGGATCAATCGACTGACGGCATTTCTTTACCGGAGGCAATTAAGCTGATCCGGGGGGAAAAGGGGAGCAAGGTTGTTCTGACTATTTTTAGGGAAGACGAAAACGGCCCACGGGATTTTGAGGTAACCAGAGGGACAATCGTGGTTCCTTCGTTAAAGTCTGACTGGGTTGTTCGCGATAATAAAAATTTTGCTTATGTTCACTTGCTTCAATTTAGCGAGAGGTTGGGGGAAGAGTGGATTTCCTGGGTGAGAGAAACTTTGTCAAAGGCTGACTCTTCCGGGCTTGACGGAATCGTTTTGGATTTGCGCAACAACCCGGGCGGTTATTTAGAGGGAGCGGTATTTATTGCCGGTGAATTTTTGCCGATGGGCAGGCCGGTAGTTTGGCAGGAGGATTATCAGAACAAGAAAACTAAGCTTTCGGTTGACCGAACCGGCAGTTTTCTTGAAACGCCATTAATTGTTTTAATCAATGAAGGCTCTGCTTCCTCTTCAGAAATTTTAGCTGGCGCTCTGAAAGATTATCATCGGACAACTTTAGTTGGAACAGCTACTTTTGGTAAAGGGATTATTCAAGAGCCGCAAGAACTTCCCGGAGGCGCTGGTTTGCATATCACTACTGCCAGGTGGCTTTTGCCCAACGGCGATTCAATTCATGAAAAGGGAGTGGACCCGGATTTTAAAATTGAAGAATTAGATCAGGCAGAAGAAGATCCTTTTTTGGAAAAAGCAATTGATCTTTTTCTTGGCAATTAGCTTTAACA
>CAZWLF010000100.1:0-3610 GCA_964634805.1 uncultured Gammaproteobacteria bacterium | reverse complement strand
AACACTGGTAAAAGCACCGCCTTTTTCGCTGGCTTTATCCCTTAGCTCGGCCATAGAATAAGGGTTGCCGGTCACTCCGCCGATTGAACAGCTGTTGATAGTAACCGGCAAAATTCTTTCATCGTTGCCAACCAGCCAGGCATTTAAAATATCAGCCATTTCTTCCGAGGTCAACCAAGGGTGAGAGCGGCCGCATTTGGATGAATTGGGGTTGTAGGTCTGGGTGTACCAGCTGCTGTAAAACCAAGGAGAGCCGGCTTTTGACTCCCAAGCCCGGGAGGCAAAACCGGAGCCGCCCTGGCCATCGGCAGTGTCCCAGCCGGAAGTAGTTAAATAGCCACCGGCAGTAGAAGAATAGTAAGTAACCACCTCCTCCAAAACCTGGCCTCTGGTCTCATTAACGGCTTCCCGCCAGACCGAAGGAGGGTCGTTGGCCTTTGACTGGCTAAAGACTTGACAGGCCTCGGTGGCGCAGATAGCGGTGCCGGCAATTTTGTAACGGTAGGCGTAAGTCCGGGCGGCAATTGCCTGGGCTCTTAATGCTTCCTTGTGCCAGGAAGATGGCATCTCGGCGATTCCGTAAAGATAGTAGTCTTCAAAATTTAAATTGCCGTAGCCGGAAACGGAAATAGTCCCTCCGGTATCTTTGTTTACCGGAGTTTTGCCGTAATACGCCTGAAGTATCTGCTGGTAATTCTGGCCTTCGTCGGCTCTGCCTTTGGCGCCATACTGGCTCATCCCTTTCCGATGAGTCCAAGCGCCAAAAGAAAAAGCGGCAAACCAATCACCTCCGCCCGGATCACAATAACTGGGGCTGCCCGGAGGCCCGGAACAAGGAATGGTACTAACAGGAACATCGCCGACACTGCTGGTAAAAGTACCGGAACGGGCGGCCAAAAGGGATTTTTGCTTATCGGAAAGGCTCTTAATGGTAGAAGAAAGCGAACCAAGATACTCTTCGGTCTTTTCTACCTCGACTTTTAAGAAAGCCGCTTGATTGGCAGCAGCTTGCTTTTGGGTGGCCAACCATTTCTTGTTTTCCTCCAAAGACTGTTTGTCGGCTTTTAAACCGCTTAACTTAAGACTCAGTTCTTCGATAGTGCCCTTATCCTCATTAGCAACCGTCTGCTGGTAAAAAAAATTTCTGATAAACTCACTGCTGTTTTGCGAGGAAAACAAAATCGAAATCACTGAATTTTCCCGCTGGTGAATATAAAGGCGTCTGATCCGCTGGTTTAAAAGCACTTGCTGAACGCCTAAGTCAACTTCCCGGTCAATGATATCCTCTTCCAAGGCCTTAATTTTGTTATTGGCGGCGGCAATCATTGCTTCAAACCTCTTAACCTGAGTTTCATAAGCGGCCATTGTTTCCTTGTTTTTAAGATTGGCCCCCTGATAAATCCCTAAAATTTCGCTGCATTCTTCAGCGCACCTTTTCAGATCATCAATTGAATCGCTATTAACACATTCCGGCTTGCATTCAGCGGCCAGAATATTTTTAGGGAAGACGAAACTTATCGATAGCAGAACTAAACAAAGAGCGATTATTTTTTTCATTGGTGAGGACCAGCTTTTTTTTAGAAATCCAATTATACCTTGAACTTGTTTCAAAACCTTATCTAAACGTCATTCCGGGCTTGACGCGACGTCGGATGACTGTTGCGACCCGGAATCTGCCCAGATCCTGAATCCCCAGTACCATTCGGTACGGGGCAGGCAAGTTCAGGATGACGACAATAGGTAGTTTTGAAACTGGTTCCTTGTCCTGCCGTTCCGATTTAAAAAGAGTCCTGGCTTAATCCAGAACCAACTTCAAAAGAAAAGATTTTATCAGTCCCGAAAAGAAAAATTGTTTCCCCATCGGCGGAAAGAGAAATTCCCTTAGCTTGATCTAACTTAACCGGAAGCCTTGAAACAAACTCGCCTTCTTTATTAAAGACCCAAATAATTTTCTTTTCTTCGTCCCAAAAGGCAATTGTCTTCCCTTTTTGTGATACTGACAAAAACCTGGCTTTGCCCACCCCGGCAGGCAATTGCTGGGGAAATTCCGCTTGGCGGCCGGAGAGAAACTTATAAATCCTGCCGTTCTCCAAAAGCAACCAAAGATGGCCGTTTATCGCCATATCCACTACCGAGCTGAAACCAAAGTCCGGATCTTCCAGCAACCAGGCTCTTTTCAAGCCTAAACCGCCATCGGTCAAAGGATATTTCCAAATCTGTTTGTTTCCGACGTCCAAAAGATACAAACTGCCCAGCCAGCCGTCCGCGGCAACCGGCTGATCGCCACTGCTGATTTGGCCTGCCTCAGCCAATTTTCCGCTTTTCAACCAGCTTATTTGCTGATCGCTAACCAAGTAAACCCGGTCTGAAGAGAAAACAACCAACTTCTGATTCTTGACTTCCCCGCCTCCGGCAATAATAGCGCCGGTCTTTTTAAGCAGATTTAAGTCAATCAACCGGCCGGAGGAATTGTCTAAAACAAAAACCCTTTCGCCGTCGCTGAAAAAATCGGCAATTTCTGTCTTTTCCGCTATCAATCCAAGATCATAATAAAGTTTTGGTTCAACTGCCTCGGCGCCGAGATCCGAGGAAAAAGCGGTCAACTTTTCTCTGAAAAGATCTGCTTTCTCCCGAGAAACTTTTTCCAGCTGATCAACAACGCTTTCCGCCTCTTTAATTAATTTGAGACTGTTTTCGGGATCCAGGTTTTTAATCACCGAAGCAGTCTGCAGCTTCTCTTCTATTGACAAAGTCAGCTGGGTAATCAGTACCTGCCGGCGCTGGGAAACTCTTTTCCGCCAGCCAAAGAAAACGGAGACTGACAAGAGAATTAAAAAACCAAAAGCAAGGGTTAAAGTAGGCGCTTTAGGCCGAACCGCTTTAAAAAGCGAAGAAGCCCGAGGCAGTACTTTTTTGATCTTTCTTAAGAATTTGCCCTGTGTTAGTTGCCGCTGGATTTCAGTCAAGTCAATTTTGAATTTGGGCTTCTGACCAGCGGCCGGGGCGGCAGTTTCTTTATCAGACAGAACCACTTTGGCTAAAACCGCGGCTAAACTGCCCTGCTTTTCTCTGGCGTGGACTACCGGAGTTAAAATTTCAGCAATGGTTTCCAAATCTTCGGTGCTGAAAGAGGCGGTAATGATTCCTTGAGGAATCTTTTCGAAAAAATCCTCGGTCGCCAGAAAAAAAAGGTCGTTTTCCTTTAAAGGGCCGGAAGCGATTTTAAGCTCTCCCTTTTCCCCTTTGATTAAAGCCGCCGTCTTTTCCCGGCGCCTGAGCAGAATTCTGCCCTGCCCCCAGACAGCCAAGTAAACAAACTCCTGCCAAACTACCATGGCCGCTAAAGAAATTTTTTCCGGGTTTTCAAAATACTGGGACTTTTCCTGTCCCACCTTAACCAAGGCGCTCTTCAACGAGGGCATTAACTCTTTCTCCAAATTGCCGAAATATTCTTCGTGAAAGCGGGAAATAATTTCCCTGCCCAAGTTGGAACTTTCCTGAATCGGTGAAGCCAAGCCCAGACTGACCAAAAGAATCAGCTCGCCGCGTTTTTCCCTCTTTTCTTCTTCGGCCGGGATAAAGTGGTGAACCTGACTCCAGGCAGAACCAT
>CAZWLF010000099.1:0-3634 GCA_964634805.1 uncultured Gammaproteobacteria bacterium | reverse complement strand
AAAAGGGGCCAAAAGTTAAAACCAGACTCTTTTAGTCTCGGTATAGTCTTGGTCGGAAAAATAATTAAAACCGGTTTAAAAAAGGATTTCTCTTTCAATTTTGTTTTTAAGAGGGTCAAGGCCTGCTTTTGTTCCGAAAATCAATCTCCGCGGTTCTCCGCATTTACCGAAATGGTTACGGTGATTTATGATATCTTAAGATATACTTGGAAAGTGAAAGACACTAAAGTGGGTAAAATTATTAACATCATGAAATGGGTGTGGAAACAATAGGTCTACTCGTGAAAACAAAAAGACCAGTTCTTCTTTGTTAAAGAGACACTATCTAAGTATATCAAAGGTTATCATTTTAAGTAGCCGGCCCCTCTTGACACCCCTTTTAATATAGTGTAGTCTGGATCTCAGACTATCTATATAACTTGTATAACTCGTATAACATTTACCGAAATGAACCTGCCTAACCAAATAAAAACCGCATTCGCCTTTTACCTGTCCCGGGTTAGAAAATTAAGTCCTGTAACTGTCAAGAACTACCTTTCCGATTTGCGTCACTTTTTTAGCTGGGCCGGCGATCAATCAAAAACCGAAAGCCGGCAATTTGAGATCGGAAAAATAGACGCTTCCCTGCTAAATCAATACCGAAGTCAACTTTTGGCAGGAGATATCGCAAAATCAACCCTCAAGCGCAGGATGGCAACGATCAGGGTCTTTTGCCAGTTTTGTCTAAATCAGCGGCTTTTAAACAAAAACCCTTCTTTAGAGCTGGGGATTGCTCCTCAGAAAAACCCCATAGAAAAAGAAATTAACGATTTAGTTTCCAGGTTTGGCTCCCAGCTTAAAGAACAAGGTGTTAGCAAAAGCACTATTAAAAACTACACCGCTGACATTAAAAATTACCTTAAATGGACCCTATCAAACAACCTCTCTTGAACCTGGGGGAGTATCCATAAGTTAAAAATTTAGAGTCAAAGATTAACCGTTAAAAAACCAAGAAAATGCGGAAAAAAAACATTTGGATTCCCTTATTCTCCGGAATCGTTTTAGGCGGGTTAATTTTAAAATTCAGCCAAAACCCGGAGGCTGTTGCTCCAAGGGCTAAGGCAGAGCCGGAAGAGACTCCCGTTTCCACTCAAGCTGAAGCCGAAAACCGGGGTTCTGTCAAAAACGACCAAGCAGTTGTCGCCGCTTCAAAGGAAATTAATCCGAAGATGGACCGGCAAGAGCTGAACAGCAACGCCCTTTCCGGTAAAGGAACCATCGCCGCGGGGGAAACTGAAGCTAAAATCTATTGCGAGAAGCTTTCTCCCTCAACCCAGGTTTACCTCTCCAGCGACCGGGAAAAGAAGAATTTAGTTCTTTTTGTCAAAAGAAAAGTGCCTTTTAACCCGGAAACCGGAGACTCTGCCCACTTTTTAGCCGCGATTCCGCGACCGCTGGATTACGATCTGAATTTCCAATGGTGGGTGGTGGAATGATTTAAATTATTCTAATTATTCTAAATTCCTAATTAACCTAAAAAATGACCAAGGTCGGAAAGATTAAACCAAGCAAAATATACGATTTGGAAGAAAGAACAGCTATCTTTGGTGAATCAATTATCAACTTTCTTAAAAAAATACCCAAAAATGAAATAACTAGACCGCTAATCACCCAGCTTATTAAAGCGGCAACAAGCGTAGGAGCAAATTATTGTGAAGCCGACGACGCGGAAAGTAAAAAAGATTTTAAGCACAAAATAGGAATTTGTAAAAAAGAAGCAAGAGAGTCAAAGCATTTTCTCCGCATGATGGCCAAAGCAACTCCACAATATAAGGAAGAAATTAAAAACCATTGGAAAGAGGCAAAAGAATTAAATCTAATTTTTAATTCCATTTACAGGAAAGTCAGCGATTGATTAGGTCAATCGGGATTTTTTTAGATTAATTAAGTCAATTAGAAATTGATAAAATGAACTTAGACAAACTACTTTCCCCCAGCCTGATCAAGGCATATTTAAACCGGCTTAAGGCCGAGGGTAAAGCTGAAGCCACTATCAGAAGAAAAACGGCTGCCCTGCGGAGATTCTGCGAATTTCAGGATCAAAATAACAAAAATAGAGAACTAAAACAAAAAACCTATGGTTTAAAACCGGCTAAAGGGATCGGCCCAAAGCTGATTAGGCTTAAATCGTCAATCCTAAACCTCAACTCCGCCATTCCCTCTTACTTTAAAACTGCCACTATCGCTCTGCTTTTGGTCGCTTTAGGCTTGTTTATCTATGATCAGTTTATAAAAAGAGCACCTTCGCAGTTAGCTTACCCCGGCAGTCCGACTACTCCGGCCAGAGTGCTCTCCTTCCAAGGCCGGCTGACTGACGATACCGATACACCGATCACCGGCTCAACCGACTTTGTTTTTACCCTCTATAACTTAGGCACCGGCGGTACCGCTCTTTGGACTTCGGATAGCTGTGCCGTTATTCCTGATGAGGACGGTATCTTTTCGGTTCGTTTAGGTGCTACCTCCGGCGCCGGTGCCTGCGGTCCGGCAATCGGAGCTGACGTTTTTACCGAAAATGTCGGCGTCTGGTTAGAAGTAGCCGTCGAAAGCGAGACCTTAGACCCCAGACAGCCGATCGCCACTTCGGCCTACGCTTTAAACTCGGAGACCCTCCAGGGTTTGCCTCCGGGAACCGGAATCAGCAACATTCTTTACATTGACGCCGATGGCAATATCGGCATCGGCGTTACCTCGCCGGTGCTTGACGCTAGCAGTTCCTCCGGTACCTTTGCTATCAGAGGACAATCTCTACTGCTACAAACTCCGGATACCTCTGACGGAGATATTACTATCAATCCTGACGGCGAAGGGGTTTTAGACCTTATTTTCGAGGGTTCCGCCCCTTCTTCCGATTACGCCGACAATGGCATTGGCGGATTTGTCAGCGCCACCAACGCTAATTTGACCTCAGGAGCGATGTATTTTGGCGAAGTTGTTTCCGCCGCCGCCGGCTACGACTTTTTGCAGTTTATGTCCGGCGCTACTTCGGTCGAGCGGTTCTCGGTTGACGCTTTAGGCAACACTTTCGTTTCCGGAAATTTAGGCGTGGGCGTTTCTGCCCCTTCCAGAAAATTAGAGGTAGACGGCGCTTTCGGGGTCACTTCCGGCAACGATATTTATATCGGTTCAGTCGGTTTAGGCGCCACCGGAAGCGGCGCTTCTTCCTCCGGAGCCTACTTAGTCGGCGCTTATGATGAATTTGAGTACTCCTCCTCCGCTAATGTCCAAGGGGTGCTCAACGATTTGGATTACCAGATCGGCGAGCTGACCGGAGGCTCCAGCGGTTTGTGGATAGACGGCGGCGATGTCACTTACCTGTCTTCTTTAACCGACGATTTGGCTTTAGGAGGCACCGGACCGGAGTCGCCGTTTTATTTTGACGAAGGCAGTGAATTGCTGACTTTGACCAACACCAGCTCCGGGCTTTCCTTTAGAGTTAACGATTCCGCCTCCGATACCTCCCCCTTTGTGATCGACCAGTACGGCAACGTCGGCATCGGCACCACCTCCCCCTCAAACAAACTAACAGTCTCAGGCAATGCTTCCATTGGCTCTTCCTATACAAGCTCTATCTCTCCAGCCAATGGCTTATTAG
>CAZWLF010000098.1:0-3647 GCA_964634805.1 uncultured Gammaproteobacteria bacterium | reverse complement strand
ATGCTACGGGTAAAGCGAAGTGAAACGGAGCGACACCCGTAGAGAATCACTTAATCATTTGTTCATTTCAAAAATTATCTTACCCTCCCTAACCTTTATCTACTAACTTCTGGTTGTGTCACTGTTTACCGACCCCAACCCGGCTTTCAAATGTTAAATTAAAAAAATGACTCTTTTCTTAATCCTGTTACTTTTGTTCCGGTTCTGGTCCGACTGGCGGCTGGGGGAGAAGTTTGTCTTAAATCGGCAGATAAAATTAAGTTATTGCCTAACTGATCAGCCTTTTTATAATAAAACCAGCCAGACTTTTTATTACCAAAACCATTTTTCAAAATTAAAAATAGTGGTTCCGATTGATCCCCGTTTTGATTTTGGCGATTGTTTAGAGATTATCGGCGAAATAGTTACTTGCCCTAAACCAAGCAGTACCGATCGCTGTCTGCTAAATCCAATCATTTCACGGTTTTACACCGAAAAAGACCCTCGGGTTTTTAAAGGAATCTTGATAAAGAAACTCCGCCTTTTAAGGCAAAAAATGGCCAACAGCTTTCTGATGGCGATGCCTTCTCCCGAATCCGACCTTTTGTCCGGCATTGTTTTGGGGTTAAAACAACAGTTAGGTCCGGAGTTTTACCGCCAACTGCGACTAACTGGCACTTTGCATATAGTGGTTGCCAGCGGTTACAACTTCTCTCTGATAGGCGAGCGGCCGGTGAACTTTTTGTCTTTCTTTCTGGGAAGACTGCCGTCAGTCGTTTTAGGAATTTTTTTGGTTTGGCTCTATGTTGGCATCGTTGGCTTTGAACCGCCAGTGATTCGGGCGGCAATAATGCTTTCGTTTTTGTTTTTGGCCCAGCTTTTAGGCCGGAAGTTTAACCGCTGGCGGGTTTTGGCGGCCACGATCTACCTGATGCTGTTTTTTAAGCCGGACTTAATCGCTGACGTTAGTTTTCAGCTAAGTCTGACCGCTTTGATCGGGGTAATGTTGGGGGATAGTCTTTTTGGCAAACTGAAAAAAATTCCTGTCTTCGGTTCCGAGTTGGCGGCAACTCTCTCGGCCCAGTTATTGGTCTTGCCGATCGTCTGCTGGCATTTTGGTACTACTTCTTTGATCGCTCCTTTAGTTAACGCCTTAATTCTACCCCTGATTCCTTGGATTACCGGAATCGGTTTTGTCAGTCTGGCCTTTTTGTGGTCGCCTTTTTTAAACAAAATCATTCTCTTGGGACTATATCCCTTGCTCTGGTGGTCTGTTTTGGTCGTAGAAAGCCTCTCGCGAGCTCCCAAAGCTGAATTTTCTTTAAGAATAAACGGCTTTCAAGTGGTTTTTTATTATCTGGTTTTATTTTTTCTTTTCCACAAATTGTCCTCAAAAGAGGGCAGGCAAAAAGACGGCAAAAATAAAATAGACTTTTCCCAGAAGGATAAGGCAATCAGTTAAAGTCATCATTTTAGCCCTCCTATAGTAAGTCAATATTCCCTGCCGATCGACACTCAATAATTACCATATTTATGCCTCTATGATCCCATAACCTGGCAATATTCCCTGCCGATCGACCGGGAATATTGACAAACCGAACCTGATTGGTTTTAATTAATATTAAAATGGCTAAAACGAGCCGGTTGCTGAAAATTTTGTCCGCGGCAGAAGAGATTTTGCTTTTTTTTGATAATTATTTTAGCAAGCGCCACTGGGTTGCTTACACCGCCGGTTACACTTCGAGACAATTCGATACCACCGTCCGGCACTTGAGCGGAAACAGTTCTTTTGACCAAGGTTTTTCTTTCAAAAAACCGGCAGGGTTTTCGCTTTCAATAATCAAAGAAGATTGGGATGGCTACTGGCGGGTGGTTAGTTATGACATTCCGGAGAAAAGCCGTAACTTTAGGGGTTTAATTAAGAGGGAGCTTAATAATTTGGGGTTTAAAAAAATGCAGCGCTCAGTTTGGATTTCCCCCCTGCCGGTGGACCCTTTTGTCAGGGATTTAGTCAAGAAATATAAAACGGATAATTTTGCCTTTTTTATCGCTAAAATGCCTGGTAAAGACCCGAAGAAAATAGTCACCGAATTTTGGCCTGTTGCCGATTGGAGAAAAGAAGCGGTTAGCTTATTGGTTAAGTTAAAAAAAACCAAAGAGGTAAGAGGGGAGGACAAAAATAAGTTTTGGCAGTTGGTTTTAAACCATCCCAAGGTACCCTTGGATCTGCTTCCGGTTAACTGGCCTTTTAAAGAGTTGGCAATAACTTTTTCTTCTAAGAATAGGGAAAAAGAAGGTTGACCCATTGAAAGAGAAAATCCCGGAAGGAGCCTTTTTGGATTTTAGGTTTTTTTAAATCCCGGCTGAATTGCGCGGTCTGAGAATCTGATGACTAGCGAAGGAGGGGGTTGGAGTTCCGGGTCGCGACAGCGATGCGGCATCGCCTGGAGCTTGGGATGACAGCGGGGCAAGGTTCTGAAACCAGTCCGAAGCAAGAACCCTAAGAGCGGATATACCCTCGGAACTTCAATTTTACCAATGTCTAAAACAGGGATAATTGACCAGGAAAAACAAAGAAGACTTTGGCTAAGGTTAGGAGTATTGTTTTGGTTAGTTTTAGTTCTCTTTTTGCTTTTTTCACAACTTCCGGATAAAAATCTTCATTTGGTTTTTTGCGACGTTGGCCAGGGAGATGCTATTTTAGCCTGGATTGGCAAGAACCAGGTTTTAATCGACGGCGGCTTGCCCGGTGAAAAAGAGAAATTGCTGAGTTGTCTTCGATCCCGAATGCCTTTTTGGGACCGGCAAATTGAAGTGGTGGTCAACACTCATCCGGACGAAGATCACTTTGGCGGTCTGGCGGAAATTATAAACCGTTACCGGGTTAAGAATTTTGTTTATAACGGTTTTGATAACCAGGAATCCTGGCGTTTCCAAGAATTTAAAAAAGAGCTTATTGGAAAAAAAGTTTGTTCTTCAAAGGCGGATAGTTTTGGGTCATTTAAGATTAGAGATGTATATTTTGATATACTCTGGCCAGGCACAGAGGTAAAAACAGCCCAAAATTCAGTCCAACAATATTTTGATCCGGGAACCAACAGTTGTCCAAGGCCGGATTTTCAGAATTCAGGAGAAAATTTAAACGACCAGTCGGTTGTAATTCATCTTCATCGGGGTCAGTTCGACGCTTTGTTATTGGCTGATATTCCCAGCGAGGTGGAGCAGGTTTTGGTCTGGCGCAAAAAAATTCCTCCGGTAGAGGTTTTGAAAATCGCTCATCACGGATCCCGGTTCAGCACTTCTGAAGAATTGTTGACCGCGGCCTCACCCCAGCTGGCGGTAATTTCGGTGGGAGAAAACCGGTTTGGCCACCCGACTAAGGAAGTTTTGCAAAAGATAACCGATCACGGGATTGAACTTTTAAGGACTGACAATAACGGCGCAATAGAGGTTGTTAGCGATGGCAGGCGGTGGCAAATCAGATAGTATTAAGTATTAAGAATTAAGAATCGAAAATCAAGAATCGAAAACTTAGTATTAAGTATCTGAATTTCTTGTTCTTCAGTTTTTACTTTTGAGCGGTAGCTTTGTCCGCCATCCGCCAGCCGGCGGAGGCGGATTGAGCTTTGAGCTTTTATTTACTTGTTACTCGTTACTTGTTACCAGCG
>CAZWLF010000097.1:0-3653 GCA_964634805.1 uncultured Gammaproteobacteria bacterium | reverse complement strand
CTTGACATTCTTGCTCCAATTTGGTATAAACTACTCAGTTTTCGTTTAAGACCTCTAATTTTTTTGTTTCCAAGCCGGAGAAAACCCAGACCCTTTGCGGTTAAAGACAACTTTTTAAACTGGTTGTTTTCTTGGCGCGGAATAGAGCTTTAAGATAAAAAGCAAACTCCGGATTAGAATCCGGAAAGACCCGTTTTCCCGAAAGACCTCAGCGGGGTAATTTATGATTTTCGATTTTCGATTTATGAATTTGCCAGAGTAATGAACCAGTTTCAAAACTACCTATTGTCGTCATCCTGAACTTGCGTTGTCATCCTGAACTTGATTCAGGATCTGGGCAGATTCCGGGTCAAGCCCGGAATGATATTTAGATAAGGTTTTGAAACAAGTTCAATCTTTTGGCGGCGCGCTCTTTTTCCCTTAAATTCTGAATAATTGGTGAATAGTGCCAACCACGCCAACCACCCCCGGGGTGTTAGGCAGATTTTCACCCCGGGGGAGTTCAAAGCTCAAAGCTCAAAGTTCAAAACTACAACTCAAAGGTAAAAAGTTCAAAATCATAAATCATCATAAATAGATTGGTAACAAGTAACGAGTAACAAGTAACAGGTAACGGGTAACGGGTAACAAAAAATCAAAGCTCAAAGCTCAAAGCTCAAAACTAAGAACCAGTTTCAAAACTGCCTGTTGTCGTCATCCTGAACTTGATTCAGGATCTACCTTGTCATTCTGAATTTAATTCAGAATCCATACAGATTCCGGGTCAAGCCCGGAATGACAGAAAGAACCCCCGGGTCGCGACAAGCCCAATGCGGCATCATATTGAGCCCGGGATGCCGTTTAGATAAGATTTTGAAACAAGTTCAATGAGTAAATGGGCAAATGACTAAATTAATGTTTGATCTTAATTTTTAAATGTTAAATAACCGTATGGTTTAGGAGGAGTTGCATGGCTTCTAAAAAAGCTTCAGATATCGTTTCCGAAATAGTGACCGCCGATGATCTCAAGAAAGAGGATCGTCCGATGGCCGGGCCAGCGGCTTTGCCCGCTGATAGTTTTGTCAAAGAAGAGAAGGAAACTTCTTCGTCCGGGGGGAACCATCAGGAACCGGACTCTCCCAGACTGGAGGTTGACGGCAGAATTATTCCCGATGCCGATGTGCCGACCAAGTACCGCGAGGGGGTTTTGGATATCATGGTCGAAGGCCATGGGTTTTTGCGGCCCGAATTTGTCCATTCCCGCGAGGATATCTATATTTCCGGCTCCCAGATTCGCCGGTTCAAGTTGAGAGAAGGGGATTCCGTCGGCGGCCAGGTAAGGGAGCCAAAGGAAAACGAAAGATATTTCGGCCTGCTTAAAGTGGAGAAAGTGAACGGAACCGCAGTTGAAGAAATCGGCGAGAGGCCGAGCTTTGAGAAACTCAGCCCGATTTATCCCCAGCCGCAAGTGGTTTTGGAAACCAGCGGCGAAACTATTTCCACCAGGATGATTGATTTAATTGCCCCGATCGGTTTTGGTCAAAGGGGATTGATTGTTTCTCCGCCTAAAGCGGGTAAAACTTGGCTGCTCAAAGATATTGCCGCCGGAGTTTCCGCTAACTATCCTAAGATACACCTAATGGCGGTTTTAATTGCCGAAAGACCGGAAGAGGTGACTGACATCAGCCGGTGCGTCAAAGGCGAGGTGGTCGCTTCCAATTTTGACGAGTCGCCTGGCCAGCAGACCAAGGTGGCGGAAATTGCTTTGGAAAGAGCCAAGCGGCTGGTTGAAATCGGCCAGGATGTTTTTATCATCTTGGATTCAGTGACCCGATTGGCCAGAGCTTATAATTTAGCGGTGCCAACCTCAGGCAGGAGCATGTCCGGCGGTTTTGACTCGGCGGCGCTTTATCCGGCCAAGCAATTTTTAGGAGCGGCCAGAAAAATTGAGAATGGCGGCTCTTTGACCATTATCGGCACTGCCCTGGTTGATACCGGCAGTCGGATGGATGAGCTGATCTACGAGGAATTTAAAGGCACCGGCAATATGGAATTGCACTTAAGCCGGCAGCTGGCAGAAAACAGAATTTTTCCGGCTTTTGACATTCAGCGATCCGGCACCAGAAAAGAGGAGCTTTTATTTGATCCAAGGGTAATGGACTCGGTTGCTCGGATGCGGCGGATGATGTCACTTTTGAGCGACGAGGAAAGGACTCAGGTTTTTATTGACCAGCTGAGAAAGACTAAAAGCAATAAAGAATTTTTGGAAATGGTTGTTGAAAAAGGAAGCGGATTGTAATTGGTCTCATGGGGCTCATGAGTCTCATAAGATCCATTGTCTTGAAGAGTTATGCACAAACGACGAAGGGGCAGATTTTCTCTGAAAAACTATTTTGCCGAATGGGGGAATTTCTTTTCCGCCTACTTTCTTTTTGGCAAAAGTGTTGTTTTTCTGGTTTTCCGCCGCTTTGAAAAAGCCAAAAATTTCTTTTCTTCTCTTTTATACCGTCAAAGAGGCCGCTGGTCTCAGCCATTTGCCCACTTCTGGCTGGCCTTATTTTTGTTTTTAGGAATTGTGCTTACCCCGAAGATAGAAGAAACCTTAAGAGATCAGAGTTTTGAGTGGGACACTTATTCTCCCAGCTCGGCTTTGGCTTCTTTCGCCGCCGAGGGTCAAAAAGTGGTTACTGTTGAATCGTCTGACATGAGAGGGGAAATTACCGAGTATCTGGTTCAGGAGGGGGACACGGTTTCTTCAATCGCCAAAAAATTCGGCGTTTCTATTGACACGGTTATCTGGGCTAATGATATTAAATCGGTAACTAAAATCAAGGCCGGGGATAGGTTGCAGATTCCACCGGTAACCGGGATTGTCCATAAAGTTCAAAGAGGGGAAACCGTTTACTCTGTGGCGAAAAAATATCAAGCTAACGCCCAGTCGATCGTTGATTTTCCTTTTAATACTTTTGCCAATGATGAAACTTTCGCTTTGGCGGTAGGCCAAACGTTAATTGTTCCTGACGGTATTGCTCCCAAGGCAAAACCGACCGCGGTTCCGGCCGAACTGGCTCAACAGCCGGCGCCGGTTGCCGGCGGAGGAACCGGTACCTTCATTTGGCCTACTTCCGGGAGAATCAGTCAATGGTATTCTTGGTACCATCGGGCGATTGATATTGCCAACGCCGGCGGGCCGGTAATTGTTGCCGCCGCCTCCGGCCGGGTTGAAGCAGTTATCCATGGCCGGGTCGGTTACGGCAACCATTTGATTATTGATCACGGCAACGGCTACAAAACTTTGTACGGCCACATGGCCAGGCTGGATGTTTCCGCCGGACAGGATGTTTCCGCCGGGCAAGTAATCGGCCAGATGGGGTCAACCGGGCGCTCTACCGGAGTCCACCTTCATTTTGAAATTATTTTAAACGGGGTTAAATTGGACCCGATGACTTTGCTGAAGTAAATTTTTGAAGTCAAAACCTTCCCTGCCCGCATTGCTTCGCAAGGCATAGCGGGCGGGAATCTCAAAAGTCAAAAACCAGGAGGGAGAACTTCTCGACTCGCGGACTCGCTCGAAGAATAAAACTTATTGTCGAGTCCTTCGACAGGCTTAGGACCAAAGGCCTGTCGAGAACCAGCCCCACCAACTCTTCTCGACTCCGCTTTGCTTCGCTCGA
>CAZWLF010000096.1:0-3687 GCA_964634805.1 uncultured Gammaproteobacteria bacterium | reverse complement strand
GTTTGAACAGTAAGTTTTATTCTTCGAGCGAAGCGCAGCGGAGTCGAGAAGAGTTGGCGGGGATAGTTCTCGACAAGCTCGAACAATAAAGAGGTTTTCGATCAAGTCTGACTCGGTTCTCGACAGGCCTTTGGTCCTGAGGCTTTGTCGAAGGATTCGAACGGTACAGCCTTTTTCTACAATTTGGGGTAAAATCTAATCAGAAAGGCGAGGATGAAAAAATTTATCAATAAAAACGCCTACCGCGTTTGCGCCATTAAAGAAAGATTGACGGCCGGAGTTATTTTGACCGGAGCGGAGGTTAAGGCGATCCGGACCCGGGGAATAGAGCTGAGAGACGCGATCGTTCGGATAAAAGACGGGGAAGCTTTCTTGGTCAACGCGGTGATCAACCCCTATCCTTTTGCCCGGATTGAAGACCAGCAGCCAAGCCGGGAAAGGAAACTGCTTTTAAAGGAAGGGGAGATCAAAAGATTGATTGATGCGAAAAAAGCTAAATTGACAATTGTCGCCGCCGCCTGCTATACTAAAGGCCGCTGGATTAAGATTGAGCTTGGAGTGGGCCGGATAAAGAGCAGGAAACAGAGGAAGCAGGATTTGATCGAAAGGGAAGCGGAGAGAACATTAAGAAAGCAGTTTTGAAATTCGGAGTTTTAAACTCTTTGTTTAGAGCATTTGGATTTTTGAAATTATTATTTGTTTGGAGTTTGGAGTTTGTGATTTCGGATTTTCTCGCGCTTTGCGCGAGTACCAGGGGATGACTTAGACTTGACAGAAAAAGCACTTTTAAAAACAGCAAGCGCTCATTGATCGGTTGAGCTTAAACAAGATCAAAAAAAATATGCTGAAACTGAAAAATCAGCTTTAATTTCAACGATTCTCGGTCTCAGTGATGAGGCCGGCGTTGGCGCACAGCCAGCGTTTGTTTGAAGTTAAACATCCGCTTGTCTTTCGCCTGAGAGGATAAACCGGGTGCCAACTATTCAGGCTGTTTTTTTAACTCCTGGTCGAGGTTAAAAAAGAAAATTAGACCGGTTTTGGCCAAAGGTTTGGTTATTTTACTTGGCTGAATTAAACCAGAAATAATCTAAGCTTGTAGAAGTTTTTAAAGTATTTTTTTGGACCCCCGCTCACGGCGGGGCATCTCCACCCAGTTAGTAACTAGAAGTTAGTAGCTAGTAGTTAGGGAAAATCTGTGATGGCAAGTGACGAGGTAGAGAAAACTTGTGGAAATTGCGCTGAATAAGGACCGAATGCTTGGGCAATAATAAGAAGGGAAACAGTTCCTGTTACTGGTATTGAAGAGGGTCGTTGCTTTGGCAATCTTTCTTCACTATGGTTGAAAATAGTTCCGTGTTTTTAAAAGGCTAACGATCTTTGTTTTCGTCCTGCTATTCAAGAAGCGCAAAAAAAGCCGACGAAAAGAGTTTAACTTAGTTTTAAAAAATTTAAAAAAATATGGCGAACAAAAGACCGGTTTTAAAAGTAGAAAAAAGAGAATTATTTGGCAGAAAGGTAAAAAAATTAAGAAAAGACGGTCTTTTGCCGGCAACAGTTTATGGCAAGAAAGTTAAATCAGTTAGCATTAAGGGAGAGCTAAAAGATTTTATCTCGCTTTTGGACCGGGTGGGGGAAACCGGATTGGTTGACCTTAAGATCAGCGGCGATAAAGAAGATAGAGTGGTTCTGCTTAAAAACCCCCAATACCATCCGGTTGAAGATCAATTAATCCACATCGACCTTCATCAGGTTGATTTAAGTAAAAAAGTAACCGTAGCGGTGCCGGTTGAAATTACCGGCGAAGCGTTGGTGGTTAAGAGAGGCGAGGGTGTTTTGATTCATCAATTGACCGAGATTGAAGTCGAGGCTTTGCCTGCCGACTTGCCGGAGAAATTTGTGGTTGATGTTTCCAAATTAGAAAAGGTGGATCAGACGATTACGGTGGCCGATCTTAAAATAGACACTAAGAAAATCTCTCCTCAAATTGAAGAAACACAGGTGGTAGTTAGAATCGACCCTCTGGCTGAGGAAGAGGAAAAACCGCCAGCCCCGGAACCGGTTGAAGGTGAAGCGGCGGCCGCGGAGGGTGAAGAAGGGAAAGCGGCTCCTTCAGCAGAAGGGAAAGAGCCGGCTAAAGAGGAAGGCCAAAAAGAAGAAGCGAAGCAAGAAAAGAAATAATCATGGTTTTAAGCCAGCTGCATTTAGTCAACTTCCGCAATTATTCGGACTTAGTCTTGGATTTTTCTTCGAAAGTTAACCTGATTGTCGGGCCGAACGCAATCGGCAAGACTAATATCTTGGAGTCAATTTATCTTTTGGCGACCGGAAATAGTTTTAAGGCGGTTAAAAACGAGCAGATGATTAACTGGAGCTCGGATTTGAGTTTGGTGGAAGGAAAAGTGAACGGGGACAGTTTGAAGATTTCTCTGAAAAAAGAAAACAATCGAATCGGCAAAAACTTTTGGATTAACAAGGTAAAAAAAACCAGACGCTTGTTTCTCGAATCTTTTTTGGCGGTAGTTTTCAGACCGGAAGAAATTAGAGTCGTTACCGGCTCGCCAAGCCGGAGAAGAGAATTTTTAGACCAGATCCTTTCTCCCTTGGATTGGCGTTATTATCAGGCGCTGCTTATCTACGGAAAAGCTCTGCGGCGGCGCAATCTGCTTTTGTTGAAAATTGCCGAAAGAGAGGCCAGCGTTCAGGAACTTTTTTACTGGGACCAGACTTTGGTTAAAAATGGCGAGCTGATCAGGCAAAAAAGAGAAGAATTTTTTAATTTTGCCAACCTGTTTTTTAAAGATTTTCAAAAGAGCCGGTTGAAACACCTTTTCTGCCGTTATTGGCCCAGCCCGATCACGGCCGAGCTTTTAAACAAAAAAAGGCAGGAAGAGTTGATTAAAAGAACTACTCTGATCGGACCGCACCGGGATGATTTTTCGATACTCAGTTCCGAGTTTAAGGTTGAGGACGCCGACTTGGGGCTTTGGGGATCAAGGGGCCAGCAGAGATTGGCGGTTTTTGCCTTAAAATTGGCCCAGCTTAATTATATTGAAGAGCAAAAAAAGGAAAAGCCGGTCTTATTGCTAGACGATATTTTTTCCGAGCTGGACCGGCACAGCCGGGAGTTAGCCGTTTCTTTGTTAGGCGATTACCAGTCTTTGGTGACTGCTTTGGAAAAGCCGAAATTTCTTGCTTTGCCGTTTAAGACGGTTAGATTGGAGTAAAGAGCGGCTTTGGGAAATCAGCTTTGAAGCTTCAGTGTTTTTTGAAACTTATTAAAGCGTCAACATAACTGACCCGATCGGGTCAGTTATGTTGACATTCTGAGTTGACAGAGCCAAGAGGAGATCGTTTAACCCGTCTTTCATCGGTCTTTCACCGATCTTCCAACAGAGTTGTTTTCAATAGAGCTCTTCTTTTCTGTGACGATGAGCCGGAGTCATTTTGCCTTGCCGTTTAAGACGGTTAAGCGGGGATAAAGAGCGGTGTGGACTGCAAAATTTTGATTTTCTGATTGTTTAGAGGCGGGCAGAGAAATCAGCGGCGGCTTCCGGGAACGGGGATGATTCCTCTTTTGTCAGGAGTGAATTGATAGCCCTCTTTGGTAATGATAATGGCGTTGGCGCGTGGAACCCGAGCCATGGACATTAGTAGAGACCGGTTACTCTTAATATAAAACGGTTCGTT
>CAZWLF010000095.1:0-3698 GCA_964634805.1 uncultured Gammaproteobacteria bacterium | reverse complement strand
AATTCTTCTCGACTCCGCTGCGTTTCGCTCGAAGGATAAGATTCAACACCCCCGGGGTGAAAATCTGCCCAACACCCCGGGGGTGGTTTTCAACTCTTCTCGACTCCGCTCGAAGAATAAAGAGCTTTACTGTTCGAGCCTGTCGAGAACCGAATCAGACTCGGCCGGGAAGCTTTCCTGATCTTTATTTATCTGCTTGATTATTTTGTTTATTACCGATTGCGGACCGGGTATTATCAATTTCTTTTCTGCCTTCTACCTATTATTTGCTAATTACTATTTACTGACTTGTGCCTTTGGAGCTAATCGTATCGGCAAAACAGCTGATCTGTTAATATAAATCTGTGAATAACCTGCTTGATGATTTAAATCCGGCTCAGCGGGAAGCGGTAAAACATTGGGGTGGCCCGCTTTTGGTTTTAGCCGGCGCCGGCAGTGGTAAAACCAGGGTTTTGACTTATCGAGCGGCTTGGTTGGTGGCCCAGGGAGTAGTTGAAGCGGATCAACTGCTCTTGCTTACCTTTACCAACAAAGCCGCCGGGGAAATGAAAGGCAGGTTAGAAGTTTTACTGAGGGATCTTGGAAAGAAAGTGACCCATTTTCCTTTTTCAGGGACTTTTCACTCTTTTTCTGCTTTCATTTTAAGGAAGGAGGCGGATAAGATCGGCCTGACCCGGTCTTTTGTTATTTATGATGCCGACGACCAGCTTTCTTTAATCAAAAATCTGATGAAACAATTTGATCTTGACAAAGACCGGTTTGGTCCGGCAATGCTGAAATCAGTGATTGAATCCGCTAAAAATAGAATGATCGATCCGGAAACTTTTCTGGCCTCGGTCCAAGGTTCTTATCAGGAGCCGGCGGCCTTGGTTTACCGCCAATATCAAAAAACATTGAAGGATTCCGGTGCTTTGGACTTTGACGACCTTTTAATTTATGCGATTGAGCTTTTCAGGAAAAACCCCTCTGTTCTGGAAAAATATCACCGGAATTACCGCCACGTTTTGGTAGACGAGTATCAGGATACTAACAGGATTCAGTATTTAATGACCAAGATGATCGCCGGCAAAAGAGGCAGTTTAACCGCAGTAGGTGATGCCGCTCAGGCGATTTACAGCTGGCGGGGGGCGGACTATCGGAACCTGGCTAATCTGACCAAAGATTTCCCTAATATTAAAATAATCAACCTGGAGCAAAATTACCGCTCCACCCAGACAATTTTAGACGCAGCTAATTCGGTGATTGCCAAAAATGAAAAACATCCGGTTTTAAAACTTTTTACTAAAAAGGGGAGTGGGGAGAAGGTTCTGCTTTACCGGGCCGGTTCTGAAGTTGATGAGGCCGAGTTTATCAGCGAAAAGATAAAACAGCTGGTTGATTTTGGGGGCTTAGATCCGGCTAAGATCGCGGTTTTGTATCGCACTAACGCCCAATCAAGACCGATAGAAGAGTCTTTTATTCGCTACGGTTTGCCCTATATCCTGGTTGGCGGCGTTAAATTTTACGATCGGGCGGAGGTTAAAGATGTTCTATCTCTGGTTCGGGTTTTTTATAATCCAAATGACAATGTTTCTTGGCTGAGGATAGAGAAAAACTTTGGGGTAAGGAGAAGGGACGCGGTTAAAGCGTTTGTTGAGGAAAACACCGATCACGATAGGAAGACAGAGGCCTTGCTTAGGGAGCTTCTTATCAAAAGCGGCTATTTAGAGAAATTCAA
Source organism: uncultured Gammaproteobacteria bacterium (assembly GCA_964634805.1). Classification (GTDB taxonomy): domain Bacteria; phylum Patescibacteriota; class Microgenomatia; order UBA12405; family JAHJSD01; genus JAHJSD01. The sequence continues at coordinate 1,981 of CAZWLF010000095.1, read as the reverse complement.
TCCCAAAGACGAAGAAGACTACCGCCGATTGGAGAACATCAAGGAGCTTTCTTCGGTGGCGAAACAATTTCCCGATATTGGCCAGTTTTTGGAAAATGTTGCTCTGGTTCAGCAGGAATATTTTGCTCAAGAAAAAGAAAAAAACAATATTTCGGATCAGGCGGTTCGGGTGATGACCTTGCATTCCAGCAAGGGATTGGAATTTGATGCCGTTTTTTTGATTGGTTTGGAAGAAGGTTTACTGCCTCACTCCAGAAGTATGGACGAACCGGACCAGCTTGAAGAAGAGCGCCGTCTTTGCTACGTCGGTATGACCAGGGCCAAGAAAAATCTTTTTTTGAGTTACGCTAAAAAAAGACTCTTTTTTGGCAAGACCAGCTATAACGAAATCTCCAGATTTTTAAATGATATTCCAGAAAGGCTGGTAAATTTTCAATCCAGCAATCTTTGCTTGAACGATTCTTGGGACAATGACGACGATGACGACTGGGATGACTAATGGTAAACTGGAATTAGATAATTTTTGAGGGATTAAATATTAAGTATTATTGGAGTGCTGATTCGAAAAGTCTTTCCTGAAGAAAAAGATCTTTATGATGCGGTAGTAAAGCACCCGCTTCAGAGCTGGAAGTGGGGCGAGTTTAAAGAATCTACCGGGATGAGGGCGGTTCGCCTCGGCGTTTTTGAAAAAGAGAAAATGGTTGACGGTGTTTTGGTGTTGTTCCGGCCAATTCCGAAAACCCCTTTTTCTGTTGGTCAGTTGCTCAAGGGGAGTCTGCCGGACCAGGAGTATGTTAACGCTTTGATTGGGTTGGCTAAGGAGCAAAAAGCGATTTTTATCAAAATAGAACCTTCGTATATTGCGCGACGCTGGAAGAATGAAAAGGGGAGAGCGCAGGAATCTCCTTATCAAGAAAATCAGGTTGATTTGGAAAAATTAGGCTTAATCAAATCGGCTAAACCTCTTTTTGACCCTTATTCGTTTGTTTTAGATTTGACAAAATCTGAAGACGAATTGCTTTCCAACATGCACAGTAAAACTCGTTATAACATCGGGCTGGCGGAAAGAGGCGGTGTTACCGTGGAAGAAAAAAGTGATGATCAGGGCTTGGAGATTTTTATTTCTTTGCTTCAAAAAACGTTAAAGAGGCAAAAATTTTATATGCACTCTCCGGATTATTTCAGAAAAATGTGGCAGGTTTTGTTTCCGGCCAAGATTTCGCATATTTTGCTGGCCAAATATAAAGATCGGGTTCTTTGTGCTTGGATGTTGTTTATTTGGAAAGACCGCCTTTTTTACCCTTACGGCGCTTCCAGCTCAAAACACCGTAAACTGATGGCTTCTAATTTACTTTGCTGGGAGGCGGTCAAATTTGGTAAAAGGAACAACTGCCGCCAGTTTGATCTTTGGGGCGGTTTAGGACCGGACGCTGATCCAACCCATCCCTGGTACGGTTTCCACCGTTTTAAATTAGGCTATGGGTCGGATCTGGTTGAATATAGTCCCAGTTGGGATTTGGTTACCAACCAATGGCTTTATCAGGGGCTTCAATGGGCTGATTCTTTAAGGTGGAAAATGTTAAGGCTGAGAAGAAGATTGCCGTTTTAGTCCGAAGCACTTCATTTTCTATTCTTTAATCCGTCTTCGCGAAAGAGGATTAACTCTTGGAGCTTCGATGTTTCTTCAGCCGCCCGCGAACCGTGAACAAGGTTGCGCCCTAATTTATTCCAAGATAGCGAAAACCCCAGACATTAATGCCAAGGATGAAGTGATACCAAGTGACGTTCCGAGGCAGCCTCGGAACGGACCATTAGAGATTTACTCATTTAACCCTTTAACCATTTAACCCTTTAACCCTTTAACCATTTACCATTGATCCTTGAGCATTGGGAATTAAGCATTAGAGAAACCGGCCTTCTTATCTTTCGAGCGAGTTTGGCGAGTCGAGAAATTCCTCTAACGGTTTAAAATCTGTCTGTC
>CAZWLF010000094.1:0-3709 GCA_964634805.1 uncultured Gammaproteobacteria bacterium | reverse complement strand
GGCAATCCATAAATTCGTTTCTTACTCACCCGAAGGGCGAGAAAATCGCGCGCGCAAAACATACTTGTCCGCCTTTGGCGGAAGCGAGGCCGAAGGCCCCTCCAGAGGCGGGCAGGCGAGCCTGAAGATGGCGCGGTGAGTGGGTGGGGGCACTTGTAGCGCTACCTTTGAAACTCAGTCCGAATTTTTTCGTAAAGAGTCCACTGTAAAGGAGAATTCGGCGAGTCTGGGATGGCGTTCGCGCTCCGCCGACTGGCGGACCCCGCGGCGAGCATTGCAAAGCCCTGTTTATTACGCAAAAAAGCGGTTGCAAATAAAAAAGAGAAAAAGAAAAACGCAAAAATTTTGCGAACTTACGAGTAATTTGTTAAAATATACTTAATGACTATTGAGCGCAGAACACCAGAATCGAGTGTAGCAGAAGTGATTGATCATGCCACCGTGCGGGCAATTCAAGAGCTTGTTGCGGCTCTGGAAGTTGCCATAGTCGAAGACAGGGGTGGTGAGTTGAGCGGGGGAAACCGACGGAGAGTTTTAAGAGGCGCTAAGTTGGCGGTTGCAGGTTTAATACAAGCCAGAGCTTTAGCAGAAGCAGCAGGAATAGTATTAAGAGGGCAGCCTGCAACTACACTGCATACCACCAGCGCTCTTGAAGTAATCGCCGAATTTAACGAAGGTAATTATTAGGACACCGGTTAAAATTTCTCTTTGCGGTCAATTTCAAAAAATAAACGACTTATGTTAGAAAACTTTTTGAACAAATTCAGGCCAAGGCTTTTTTAAGGAAAGGATTGGTAATGTTGTGCGTCAACCACGAAAGACTGTTGATAGCGTAGAGGAGGGAAAGTGGTTGGTCATCAGAGAGGATGGAATAACACGGAGACGGTGTGTGATAACGAGAAGCATCCAGAACTGATGAACGCAAAGCCGCAGAGACAGCGCTTTTTGTTTGTGGTTTCCGGGAGTAATTCCGGTTTTCCTGTAGAGAGTCCATTTAAATTAGACAAAATGACAAAGTTAAAAATTACTGTTGCCGTTTCAATTAGGGTCTGTTGTTGTCCTCTGTTTTTAAGCGGAGGGCCTTTCGGCTGACCTGAAATAATTTTAAAATTATTAAGCCCTCCGGAAACGGAGGGTTTTTTGGTGGTTAAAAGAAAAAATGAATTATCCAAATTTACTAAATACAATCGGGAACACGCCGGTGGTTGAAATCAGCCGGTATTCAAAGAATAAAAAAGTGAAGATACTTGCCAAATTGGAAGGAACCAATCCCGGAGGGTCAATAAAAGACAGGGTGGCGCTTTACCTGATTAACGATGCCGAAAACAGAAAGGTTTTAAGAAAGAATCTGGAAATTATCGAGGCAACCAGCGGCAATACCGGTATCGGTTTGGCAATGGTATCCGCGGTTAAGGGTTATAAATTTACCGCGGTAATGCCGGAGAGCGCCAGTGTTGAAAGGAGGGAGATTTTAAAAGCTTACGGGGCAAAGGTGATTTTGACTGACGGGGTCGGAGGCACTAATTATGCTATTCAAACAGCTCTTAGTTTGGTAAAAGAAAACCCGGGCAGATATTTTATGCCCAACCAGTTTGACAATCCGGTTAATGTCTTAGCTCATTATGAGACCACCGGCCGGGAGATTATTCGACAGGTGCCGGGGGCAATAACCGCTTTTGTCGCCGGCATGGGGACGGGCGGAACCTTGATGGGAGCAGGTCAAAAACTTAAAGAGTATCACCCGGAAATTTCCATAGTGGGAGTTGAACCTAATCCTGGTTCTAAAATTCAAGGTTTAAGAAATATGATCGCTTACACTCCAAAGATTTTTGACCCAAAAAAGTTAGACCGCAAACTAAATGTTCCTGACAATGCCGCTGTTGATTTAGTCAGAGATTTGTTTAAAAAAGAAGGCCTTTCTGCGGGCATTTCTTCAGGCGCGGCTTTGTGGGGGGCTATTGAACTGAGCAAGTCGGTTAAATCCGGAATTATAGTCACTATTTTCCCGGATCGGGGAGACCGGTATCTTAGTACCGGGATTTTTAGGGGTTAGCGGATTACTGGTTAATTGAAAATATTAATAGGTTTGTCTACTGTCCGCCTTTGGAGGTGCCGGCTTTGGCTTGAAAAACCTTAATCGTTAGTTGTCGTCTTGCGATTATATTTTCTGCCGTCAATTAACCGCCCGGAGGAGAGATTAATGGGTTAAAATATCCTATGGCCAATTTTTGGCAGAAATTAAAAAAGCCGATTATCGGTTTAGCGCCGATGTATGGGGTGACTGACGGGCCGATGCGGCAGATCCAGGTTTCGATCGCCAAGCCGGATGTTATTTACACCGAATTTATCAGAACCGAATTTCTGTTGGTTAGACCAGAGAAGGCCCAAAAGGCGCTTTCTTTCAAAGAAAACCAGCGGCCGATTGTAGCCCAGATTTACGGCAGTTGCCCGGAAAGTTTTTACTTGGCGGTCAAAAAATTGATCCCGTTTGGGTTTGACGGCATTGATATTAATATTGGCTGCCCCCGGCCTTCGGCGACCAAAACCGGAGGCGGCGCGGCTCTGATCGGCAATTTTGCTTTGGTTGAGGCGATTGTTAAGAATTGCCTGAAAGCGATTGGGGAGTCGGATAAAGAGATTTCTCTTTCTGTTAAAACCAGGATTAGAAAAAGTAATTCAGAAAACAAAGAGTGGTTTACCTTTTTGGGTCAATTTTCTCTTTCGGCGGTAGCGGTTCACGGCCGCTATTTTGCCCAAGGTCTTTCCGGTTCGGTGGATTGGTTTAAAATCAGAGAGGCGGCTGAAGTTTTTAAGAGGAAAGGGATTATTTGTTTAGGCAATGGCGGTATTAAATCTTTAGAGGAAGCCTGCAGAATATCTCAAAAATACTGCTTGGACGGTGTTTTGATCGGTCGGGCGGCAATCGGCAATCCCTGGTTTTTTAACGGCAGCAAGCCTTCTTTGGAAGAACGTTTCAAAATCATAGTTAAACACAGTCGGATGGCGGAACGTTTTTACGGTCAAAGAGGTTTTTTTACTGTTTTAAAACATTTGAAATCTTATTGCCGCGGCTTTGACAGAGCCAAGCAATTAAGAGTTGAATTAATGCAAGCCGAGAACAGCGTTCGGGTCGAGCAGGTAATTAAAAATTTTAAATGACTAAAAAACCAAAGCGGTTTAGAGAAACAATTCTTTTTTTAGCCCAAAAGCTAAGGGACTGCCAATACGCTTTCCGCGGCACCGCTGGCTTGGTTCTGCAAGGGATTGAAATGAAGGTTGATGATATTGACGTCCTTTGCGATGAAGAAACGGCTTTAAAATGCAATTCTTTGCTAAAAGATTTCTCGATAGACGAAGTTGGCTATAAAGAGTCGGATAAATTTAAGTCGTTTTTCGGCAAGTTTGAGGTCAAGGGAATTCATGTTGAGGTGATGGGAGACTGGCAGATAAAAGACACTAAAGGGGTTTGGGGTCAGCTCTTTGACGCTGGCGATAGTCAGCGAAAGCGGATTTTGTTTGCCGGTGAAAAAATTTGGGTTACTAAAACAGAAACAGAGTTGGCCATGTTTGCCCAAATGGGCCGCTGGACTGCTTATCAAAAGATTAAAAAACAGCTAAAGGCACCCAAAGAAGATTATCAGCAGAAGTTGTTTTAACTTGCCGAAAGTGAAAGCCTGTTGGAGATTTAATTGTTTAAGCGTTTATTCAT
>CAZWLF010000093.1:0-3725 GCA_964634805.1 uncultured Gammaproteobacteria bacterium | reverse complement strand
TTTACTGTTCGAGCCTGTCGAGAACTGTCTTTGGATAAATCCTTCTCGACTACGCTCGAAGGATAATCAGTCTTAACGTCAACAATATCAATCTTAATTTTTAACTTTTAACTTAAGGTTCCTATGTTATACTGAGCCGATGCTGGGAATAAAGCTAAACCTGAATAAAAACCCAAAAACAAGACAAGTTAAAAAGACTAAACCCTCACTGCTTAAAAGGCTGGGGCGGGGAGTATTGATCACTTTACTCGTCTTTTACGTTCTTTCGGTAATCGCCACTCTTTCCGGACCACCGGTGGACGAAATTTCGCTTTCCCAATCTTTGGATAAAATCAAGGCCGGGGAAGTAGAAGAGGTAACGGTGATTGACAACCGGATTCAACTTAAGCTTCACAGCGGGGAAACGCTGTTCACTCAAAAAGAGACCAACATCAGCTTTACCGAAACACTAAAAAGCTCGGGAATAGACCCGGCTGATATCGATCTGAAAATAAACAACCAGGACTTGTTTAAAATTATCGCTGATTTGATCGCCACTTTCGCTCCGCTGGCATTAACCGGCTTTATCTTTTGGTTTATTTTCAAACAGGCGGGCAAAGCCCAATCCAGTCTTTTCTCTTTCGGCAAATCCAGAGCCCGGTTTTTCAGAAAAAACGGCAAGGCCACTTTTTCTAACGTGGCCGGGCTTGAGGAAGCTAAGAAAGAGCTTGAAGAAGTGGTTGACTTTTTAAAAAATCCGGAAAAATACAGGAGAATGGGAGCCAGAACTCCGAAAGGAGTTCTTCTGATCGGACCCAGCGGCACCGGTAAAACATTGATGGCCCGGGCCGTCGCCGGAGAAGCCAAAGTGCCTTTTTTGCATATGGCCGGATCGGAGTTTATGGAAATGTTGGTCGGCATCGGCGCGTCTGTAACCGGAGATACGCCAATACTGATTAGGAAAAAGGGCAAAACCAGACTATTACCTATTGCTGATTTTATTGACCGCTATTATAAAAAAGGAGAAACCGACAAAGTTAAAAAAGTAAAAGGGGTTGAAACGCTTGGTTTTGAAAAAGCCAGAAATAACTTCTGGGGGGCCAAATCAGAAAAAAGCGAAAGATCTGTCTTTGAAAAAAGCTCCTGGAAACCAATCCAAAATGTTTATCGTCACCGAGCAAAAGAGATTTACAAAATCCATTTCCTGGGAGGAGTTATTAGAACTACCGGCGATCACAGTGTCTTTGTTAGAGTCCGCGGTTGGATCACTCCCAAAAAGGTCTCCGAACTTAAACCGGGAGACATCCTTGTTAACCTGCCAATGAATATGCGGTATTGGGACAAAAAACAAAGAAAGACCAAGCACAAAATTAAAAAACATGAATTTCCTGACCACCAACCACTCTTTTTAGATGTCTGGGGTGATGAGCCTGAAATTTGGGAAAAACATCAGTATGTAATCGACAATCCCGACAACTTATATCAGCATCAGTTAGCCCAGCAGGTAGGTGTTTGTCAAACGACTGTTTGCAACTGGCAACACCAAATCCATTTACCAAGAGCCGTGTCTAAAAAAGCAGTAAAGCTTAATCTACCAGCAAAAGTCAAGGTTACCCCAGAACTGATGGAACTTCTTGGTCTTTACACCGCCGAGGGGAGAGGGACCAATAATCTTGAGCTGACGCTCGGAGTCCACGAACAAGATATTGTCAACCGAGTAGTAAAACTAATGGAGAAAGTTTTCGGGATTAAAAAACCAACTCTGGAAAAGACTGACACTAATTCCATCCGGGTTAAATATTATTCGGCTCATCTAGGACGACTTTTTACCAGACTGTGCGGCAACGGAAGTCACAATAAACACGCACCAGAGTTCATTTGGGATTTACCTAAAACACAGTTTTTAGCCTATTTAAAAGGATACACCGATGGAGACGGATACATTACAAAAACAGGTAAGCTCTGTGCCAGCTCTGTCAGTCAGCGCTTAATCCGGGAGTTAACCTGGCTCTGTTCTATGCACGGGATTAAAGTTGGGGTCAAACATGAAATTGTTAAAGGAGGGCGGGTCATTAGAGATAAGCCGTTACCGGATAGCGAGGTGTGGACCTTAATTATTGGCAAAACTAGCAATCCTTTTTTAGAAGAAAGCAAGAGTAGTCACCACTTCAAAAAGTGTCGCATCAGAAAAATCATTAAAAAACCTTACCAAGGTTTTGTTTACGATCTCTGTGGGGTTGAAAACGAGGCGTTTTTCGGAGGAGAACAACTGATTCTTTTACACAATTCCAGAGTCAGAGATCTCTTTTCCACCGCAAGAAAGGCGAAAAAGGCGATTATATTTATTGACGAGTTAGACGCGATCGGCGCGGTCAGAGGTTTAGGGGCCACTCCCGGCCACGGAGAAAGGGAACAAACTTTAAACCAGCTTTTGGTGGAAATGGATGGATTGGAGCCGAACGAAACAATCATTCTTTTGGCGGCAACCAACAGACCGGATATTTTGGATCCGGCTTTGACCAGGCCGGGCCGGTTTGACCGGACAATCAGTCTAAGTCTGCCCGATTTGGAAGAAAGAATAGAAATTTTAAAACTGCATGCCAAAGGCAAACCCTTTGTCAAAAATGTTTCCTGGAAAAATGTTGCCCGCAGAACCGTCGGTTTTTCCGGAGCCGATTTGGAAAACATGCTTAACGAGGCGGCGATTTTAGCGGCCAGGACCACCAAGACAACTATCGGCAACGCGGAGATAGACGAAGCCTCAATCAAAGTAAAGTTAGGCCCGCAAAAGAAAAGGCTTGTTTCTGAAGAGGAAAAGAAAATTTCCGCTTATCACGAGGCCGGCCATGCGGTAGTCAATTTCTTTTCTCCAAAAACCAATCCTGTAGAAAAGATTTCCATTGTCTCCAGAGGCATTGCCGCCGGATATACTTTTACCCCTCCGGAAAAAGACCGGTTTTTGGAAGAAAAGACCAGAATTTTATCGCAGATTGCGGTATTGATGGGCGGCAGAGCGGCGGAAGAAATGGTTTTTAAAGAAAAGACCACCGGGGCCGCGGCTGACATCCAGCAGGCAACATCAATTGCCCGGCAAATGGTGGTCAAATACGGGATGAGTTCCTTGGGACCAATTTATTTTGCCCCTCAGGTAGATATTACCGAATGGGGGCAGTCGTTTATCCGGCCGGAAGAAATTTCGCCGGAAACCCAAACTAAGGTTGACTTGGAAATTAAAAAAATCATTGACTCCCAATATCAGGCGGCAAAAATAATCTTAGAGAAACAACGGAAAAAATTGGATTTAGTGGCGGAAAAACTTTTGGAAAAAGAAACATTGGAGAGAAACGAGTTTGAAAAATTAGTTCAGAAACCTGCTTAAAACTTAGGTGTTAACCCGCCCGCATCGTCAAACTTAGCTTTGGCGGGCAGGCCTATCCCACACCAGGTGTGTTCGAGGTGTGTTCGACTGGATAAAGACTACTTCTACTTCTTCTCAAGATTGAACAACGGGCTGCGGATGGCAACATGGCCTGGAGCGCGGAGGTTAAAAGCCTGTTTAAACTCCGAACCGGAAATAGTAACCAAGCCTTTGTTAGTCTGGAAAACAACCGAACTGGTATAGCCATCGTTGCTATAAGTAACAGAAACAGAGGAAACACTGGTAAAAGCACCGCCTTTTTCGCTGGCTTTATCCCTTAGCTCGGCCATGGAATAAGGGTTGCCGGTAACTCCGCCGATTGAACAGC
>CAZWLF010000092.1:0-3885 GCA_964634805.1 uncultured Gammaproteobacteria bacterium | reverse complement strand
TAAGAAAAATTCCTTTAGATGATAAAAAGACTTTTAAAATGTTAGCTAACGGCGATACCATGGGTGTTTTCCAGCTCAGCGGCAAGGGGATCACCGGCTGGCTGAAAGAATTGAAGCCGAACCAAATCGAAGATCTGATGGCCATGGTTGCTCTTTACCGCCCCGGGCCAATGGCAATTATTCCAGAATACATTGCCAGAAAGAGAAATCCGGATCGGGTAAGCTACTTAGACCCAAGAATGAAGGAATTCTTAGACAAATCTTACGGTTTAATCGTCTACCAGGACGATTGCCTTTATACCGCCATTTATATTGCCGGATACGACTGGATCGAAGCCGATAAGTTTCGAAAAGCAATCGGCAAAAAAATTCCGGAAGAAATGGAAGAGCAAAAACAAAAATTTATCGAGGGCTGTGTCAAAAACGGACTTAACAAAAAGAAGGCCGAAGAACTATTTGCCAGTATTGAATCTTTTGTCGGTTATGGCTTTAATAAGGCTCATGCCGCCTCTTACGGCATGTTAGCTTACCACACCGCTTACCTGAAGGCCAACTATCCGGTTGAATACATGTGCGCCCTGCTAACGGCAGAGTCGGAAGATGTGGACAAGATAAGCGCCGGAGTAAAAGAATGTAGAAAAATGGGCATTATCGTCTACCCGCCTGATATAAACAAATCAGGCAGGGATTTCAAAATTCAAGAAGGTAAAGATTCTTTGGATGGAATGGCTATTTGGTTCGGTCTCAACGCAATTAAGAACGTCGGCGCCGCCGCAATTGAAGAAATTTTAAAGGCCAGAAAAAGCGGCGGGGATTTTACTTCTTTAACAGACTTTTGCCTCAGAGTTAACAGCCAGAAGGTAAACAAAAAGGTGCTGGAAAGTCTGGTTAAGGCCGGCGCTTTGGACATTTTCGGCAAAAGAAGCGCAATTCTGTCCAGTCTGGACAAAATTCGTGAAAAAACCAGTAAAAAACAAAAAGATTTAGAAAGCGGTCAAACCAGTTTTTTTTCCCTTTCTCCGGACAAAGAAAAAGAGGTAATCAACGATGAGTTAAACGAGATTGAAGAATTTCCTAAAGAACAACTGCTAAAAATGGAAAAAGAACTGCTCGGACTTTACTTGACAGAACATCCGTTAGCCAAAAAGTTAGCCGCTTTGTCGGGAGTGGTTTCCCACAAAATCAACGAGTTAGAAGAAATCCAGCGCGGTAAAGTAAAAATCGCCGGATCAATCTCCAAAGTCAGAACCATTTTTACCAGAAACGGCAACAAAGAGATGGGTTTCATCTCTGTCGAGGACGACACCGGACAAGTAGAATTGGTTGTTTTTCCGGGAACATTTTCCGAAAATAGAGAGCTTTTGATAGAAGAAAGGGTGGTTATAATTGAAGCCAAGGTCGAACTCCGCGAAGATAAACAATCTTTAATCGCTGAAAAAATCGCTGACGGAGACAAAGTTCCCTTAGAAGACCAAAAGATAAGCGACGGTTTTACTATTGACATCCCCAAGGGAACCGGCTCGCAAGCACTAATTAAAATAAACAGTCTGCTAAAAGCTAACCCCGGCAAAGACACTGGGTTAATCCGGTTTCCCAACGGCAAGGAAGTAACCATTAATTTTGGCGTCGGCTGGAATGCCGAGTTAGAGCAGGAAATTCAAAGACTGCTAAGATAGTCTTAAAAAGGAAAGAGCTAACTGCCATTTGATCATAAACCGATAATTTGATAAAATCTGATTCATGGCAATCAGCGCCTCATGGCAAGGTAAAACCATTTTTAACGTCGGCGACATAGTAAAAATTTCCTACAAAATTATTGAGGAAAATAAAAAAGAGCGGCTTCAGGCCTTTGAAGGAGTAGCGATCAGAATCCGAGGTCAAGGAGAAAGTAAAACCTTTACTGTCAGAAAGATCGCTTCCGACAGGATCGGGGTAGAAAGAATTTTTCCGTTAAATTCACCCTACATCAATAACCTCTCGGTAACCAGACACCCGAAAAAGAAAATCCGCCGGTCGAAATTGTATTACCTCAGAAATCAGCGTGCCAAAAAAGGTAAAAGAAGTAAATAACTCCGTTGTTGGTAAAAAGGGCGAACAAATCGCCCTCAACTTTCTTAGAAGACAAGGTTACCGGATTATCAGGACTAATTATCAAACCAGAAGAGGCGAAATTGATATTGTTGCCCGGGAAAGGGAATTTCTGGTCTTTGTCGAGGTAAAAACCAGAATCGGCGACAGTCTTGGCTTTCCGGAAGAGTCGGTCGGATATTTTAAAAGAAAGTCGCTCGCTTTTGCCGCTTCCGATTTTTTGGCTAAAGAGAAAGTCAAAGAAAAACGATACCGAACGGATTTAGTTTCAATAACCTTAGACTCAAAGATGAAGCCTGTTGACCTCCGGCTTTATCGAAACATCGATAACGAATAGCTTCTTAGAACAGGCCTGCTATAATGTTAATATCATCAGGATTATCTTTTGCGCCTGGCCGCGGTTAATAAAGCATCGAGCCGGTAGAGAATAAGGTTTTTAGATCCTAAATAAATTCAAAAATGGCCGCTAAAAAAGACTGGATTCAAAAACTTCAGGATCGAAAAGATCTCCCTCAAATTAAAAAGGTTAGCGACAAAATGACCACTCGTTGGGGGAAAGGCACCTTCGTTATTCCGGCGCCAATCGAAGTTGATCAAATTATGGCTAAAGTTCCAAAGGGGAAAGTAACTACTATTAATGAAATCCGGAGATTATTGGCTAAAAAATACAAAGTCGATTTTGCCTGCCCGATTACCACCGGAATCTTTGCTTGGATTGCCGCTTATGCCGCCGAGCAAAAAAGACAAGAGGGTGAAAAAAGAATTACCCCCTATTGGCGGACACTGAAAACAGGCGGCCTTCTTAATCCAAAGTATCCCGGCGGGGTAGAAGAACAAAGTAAAAAACTCAAAAAAGAGGGTCTCAAAATTGCCCCAAAGGGCAGCAACGACCATATCGTCGTCGATCATGAAAAATTTCTTGCTAAAATTCAACCCTCTAAATGAGCCGCTTTAAGGTTTCCGTTATTATCCTTAGCTACAATACCAAAGAAATACTCCAGCAATGCCTGAAGGCGCTTTTTAATTCAAACGGGATTGAAAACTGTCAGGTGGTTGTGGTTGATAATGGATCGTCTGATGGTTCTGTCGAAACTATCAGAAATTACCAAACTCCAAATCCTAAATTCCAAATAAACTCCAATCCGCCGGCTGGCGGACCAAAAGTTGAACTAATTGAAAACAAGAAAAATCTCGGTTTTGCCAGAGGCAATAATACCGCCAGAAAAATCGCCGGAGGCAAGTATGTTCTTTTTCTAAACTCCGATGTTATTTTAGAAAAAGACACTACCCAAAAAACGCTGAGGTATTTAGAGAAACACCCCGAAGTTGGCGGGGTTACCTGCAAACTGGAACTTCCTAATCACCAGCTGGACAAAGACACCAGGAGATCTTTTCCCACACCTTGGGTGGCTCTTTCTCATTTTTCCCGGATTGACCAGGTTTTCCCCAAATCCAGCTTGTTTTCCAAATATTGGTATGGCTATCTTTCCGAAAATAAAATCCATAAAATTGACGTTGCCCAAGGAGCTTACTTTTTAGTTAGAAAGGATCTTTTAGACCAGGTTGACTGGTTTGATCCAGATTACTTTTTAGACGGGGAGGACATTGACCTTTGCTGGAAAATAAAAGAGGCCGGCTGGCCGATCATTTATTATCCTAAGGCAAAAGCGGTTCATTTAAAAGGAGCCTCAAAAGGGAAAAGGGGAGAGGTAAAAAGAAGTTTTGAGCAAAGAAAAAAGTTTATCACCGCCGGAGTGAAGTCAATGGAAATTTTTTACAACAAAAGGCTGAAAGACA
>CAZWLF010000091.1:0-3939 GCA_964634805.1 uncultured Gammaproteobacteria bacterium | reverse complement strand
TGGGTACTATTCGTACACGGCTCGTACTGCACTCCGGGAGGGCAGGGAGCTACGGGCGCAAATAAACTTATTCTTTTTAAAAAAACTTTTTTAAACAGTCAATCGATTATATCAAATCACCCATCTATTCAGGAACTATTCTGCGGTAGAAAGAATTTTTACCGGAAGGTCCTTGTTTTGCTGGGAAATTTAATAACTCAGGTTCGCTCGATTACCCGATCATCAACATAACTGACCCGATCGGGTCAGTTATGTTGATAAATGAGGTTAAAAAACCTCTTTTAATTCCAGGCCTCGCAGAGGAGTTTGAATTCGCAAAAGTCGCAAGGGAAAGGTGTTCCTGGCGTTGGGGGGAAGGAACTTTGCTGAATCTGTCTGGCAATTTCAATAATATCTTTTCTGAATTGGTCGACCTGTTCGGAGGTTCTTTTAGTAGAAATTTTTAAGCCCTCTTTAAGAAAATAAAGGCTGAGAATGATCCGGTCAATCGGCCGGTGGAAAGGAAATTGGCTGATATTGGCCACCGCCAAAGCGTAAAGGGTCAGTTGTTTATCGTTGTCAACCTGCTTTTGGTCGGGGAGATGGCCTCCGGTTTTGTAGTCAAGGATTTCCACCTGACCATCTGGCAAAATATCGGCGCGGTCAATAACCCCGCCTAATTTAAGCAAAGGGCTTATTTTAAAAGAAAAGGTTTGTTCAAGGGCAGCTACCTTCGGGAAGGGCTTGTCTTTTATTTCTTTTTGATAATAAGCTTTTAGCATTTGGATCGCCTCCTTTTTTGACTCACGCTCATGTTTTTTGGACTTAAACCCGATTGACTGCCAGTTTTCCTCTAGATTTTTTAAAATTCTTTTTTCCGGTAAAATTACTTTTTCCAGGATTTGTTCCTGATAAAACTCTTTCAAAGTCCGGTGGACAGTGTTTCCGGCGGTTTGGGGCCCGCTGGGAAAAGTAGGCAGTCTCAGCTGATACTTATATTTATATTGCAGAGGACAGGTATTAAATGCGTTGATCTGTGAGTGAGAAAGGTAATTTACCGGCGGATTGGCAATTTTTTCTTTTTCGGGCTCGGGCTGTTTTTGCCAGCTTAAAAGCGAAATTTGAGGATCCGGTTTTATTCCGTCGATCAGATCGGCGCTTTGGCCGAATTCCTCTCCTATGGCTTCGGTAGTAAAAGAAGAGAGTTTTTTCTCTCTTTTGGCCTCTTCGCCGTAAAATTTTGCTCCGCTGAAATAAAGAATTTCTTTGGCTCTGGTCATGGCGACGTAAAAAAGCCGTCTTTCTTCTTGTTCGTGGGCGTCGCCTTCAGGCAGGAATTCTTTGATCAGCGGCTGGGGAATCGGGATTTGCTCCCGCCTGTTGGTCGAAGGAAAGCGAAGGTTGACCAAATTAACAATAAAAACCACCGGGAATTCTAGGCCTTTTGAGGAGTGGACGGTTAGAATATTAACTGCCTCTTCCTGGTTCCAGTCGTCTTCGGCCGTTTTCGGGCTTTCTCCCATTTCCAATTTCAAATTGATCCAATCCAAAAGGTGAAAGGCGGTCGTTTCTTCATTACTGGATTCGAAAGATTTTATTTTGTCAAAGAATTGGGCAATATTAGTCGCTTGTTCATGGGCGGTCTGGTTGTCAGGTTTGAGCAGTGACCTGATCAAACCGCTGTCTTCTAAAAAATAATAGAGAATCTGTCCGCCGGTTTCTTTTGAAAGCAGACCCAAATGACGGTTAAAGATAGCCATTAATCGCGATAATGCCGCTTGATCTTTTTCTCCTTTGACTATCGCTTCCGCCGCTTCTAAAAAGGACAGGTTCTGTTTTTTAGCCAAGATTCTTATTTCCGCCAACGTCTTTGGGTCGATTTCAAAAATAGCCTGGCTGGCGACTTTGAAAAAGGCAATATCATCAGCCGGATCAATTAAAAGTTTTAAATAAGCGATTAAATCTTTTATTTCCGGTTTTCTGAAAAGATAGCTTGGGCCTAAGAACTGGTAAGGAATATTATTCCTCAGCAAGGCTTTGATTATGGGTTCAGCGTGATTGTTGGCCCGGACCAGGATGGCCATCTCTTTGTAGTCGTAGTTTGAGCCTTGGTTTAATTTTTTAATTTCTCTGGCGATAGTCTCCGCTTCGTTTTCGCCCCGGTCGGTAAAAATAAGCCTGATCTTACCGCCTTTAACCTTTTTGTTGCTGATAAGATTTTTGGAAATTCCCAGCCTGCTTTCTAAAGTATCCGGGTCATTGTGCTTGATTAATTGATAAGAGCGGTCAAGAATCTCTTGAGTGGACCGGTAGTTTTCGGTTAAAACCACCATTTTGCTTTGGTGGTAGTCTTCTTTGAAGTTAAGAATGTTGGAAACGGCGGCGCCCCGGAATTTGTAAATGCTTTGCGAGTCGTCTCCGGTGACGGTCAAATTCGGATTTTCTTCCGGCGGGGCCAGCATTTTAACCAGCTGGTACTGGGCAATGTTAGTATCCTGAAATTCGTCTACCAGAATAAAGGCAAATCTTTTCTTATAACTTTCCAAAACATTCGGTCTTTGGCGGAAAAGCCTGAGGCTGTAGCTGATCAGGTCGGCAAAATCAAAGAAACCGTTTTTTTCCTTAAGTTCCTGGTATTTTAAAAAGGCCCCGGCCAGTTCTTTGGTTTTTTGGGCTTCTAATTGCTGGTCTTTGGTTTCAAGATTGTTTGAGATCTTTTTGGTGTATTGAAGATATTGGTCGGTGGTGATATCTTCGTCTGCCAGCCGGGAAAAATGGTCGACAATGCCTCCTAAAAACTTATCCGGGTTGGAGTTGGGCCTGAAATAATCGAAATCAAAATCAAAAAGGTGATTTCTTAAAAAAAGGATTGTTTCCGCCTGGCTCATCAGTTTAAAGTTGCCGTTTAGACCGATATGAACCAAATCGTCTCTTAGAATCCGGTCGCAAAAACTGTGAAAAGTGGAAATCCAAAGCTGACTGTAACCCAAAGGCAGGATTTGATCCACCCGTTCTTCCATTTCTTTGGCCGCTTTTTCAGTGAAAGTTAGGGCTAAAATCCGGTCTGGGGAAAGCCCTTTTTTGTTTATCAGCCACTTGATCCGCTCAGTGATCACAGTTGTTTTTCCGGTTCCGGCACCGGCAATGATAATCAGCGGGCCTTTTTGATAGCTGATCGCCTCTTTTTGTTTTGGGTTTAGTTTCACTGCCCAATTTTAGCATGGCAACTATGGCGGTGTTCACCGGGGTTTGACCGCCATAGGAGGATTTTCCAGAGAGCAACAGGATTGTTTTGCCGAAAATTTATCCTTCGAGCGAAGCGCAGCGGAGTCGAGAAGAATTCTCAGTTTCCGACAAGCTTTCGGCCTTAGGATTGGTTTGGGTTTTGGCTAAAGTTCAGGTTGGAGGATTTAAGCGGATCACGATCCTGGATCGTTTCAAATCTTTCGATCCAGGATCGAATCAGAGCATTTTTCCGACCAGCCTTCGGTCTTTATCAAAAGCTGGTTCTCGACAAGCCTTTGGTCCTGAGTCTGTCGAAGGGCTCGAATAATAACAATTTTATTCTTCGAGCGAAGCGTAGCGGAGTCGAGAAGAGTTGGCGGAGTTAGTTCTCGACAGGCTCGAATAGTAAAGAGGTTTCCGGCCGAGTCTGACCCGGTTCTCGACAGGCTCGAACAGTAAAGCTTTTTATCCTTCGAGCGAAGTCGAGAAGAATTGTTCGTCGTCTCACTGCTGTGGGATTAAGATGGCGGGAGAAATTCACCCCCCGAACCCATTACAAAACTCAACTCAAAAGTTGATAATAGTCCGACTTATTAATTAAAATGGGCAGTACCCTTAGTAAGGAGGTGACTGCCCATCTATGATTCTACCAAATTGGTATCAAGGAAAGTGCTGAGGGATTTAGTCAAAGTACTGCCCACACCAAGACAGAAACGAATGGGAAGAAAAAGATGT
>CAZWLF010000090.1:0-3973 GCA_964634805.1 uncultured Gammaproteobacteria bacterium | reverse complement strand
AATTCAGAGTAAAAGTTCAAAAATGACGACAATAGGTAGTTTTGAAACTGGTTCAGATTAACCGCAGTGTTTAAAAAAAATCGCAAAAGAAGCTTTATCCTAAAAAAATTAAATATCAGACTAAAGCTGGTCTCTCTTGAGCCAGTCTTTAGCTGGCCGGTAAATAGCTCTAACCCACTCTTAAAATTTCTCGCCGGTATCATTGAAGGGCAAGTTTTTTTCAACAAAAAGGTCTACCGACACTCTTTTTTTGACCTACTTCGCTATTGGCATTACCAATCAGTGATCGGCTTTTGCGTTTTTATCGGCACCGTTCTATCGCCATTGAGGTTTATTTTGCCAATTTTCTTCTCGGTTAGCGAGAAACAAATATCCAATAAAGTCAAAACCAAAAACTACTTTCTCTTCCCCTTTCTGCTCCGCTCGGTCCATTACCAAAACCACCTGCCAATTCCCTTTTGCTGTTTCCAGGCAGACCCTAAAACGGCGGCCACCTCTTTCAAGGATAAACAATTTGCTCAAAAAGCGATCCAAAAACTAAACCTTGATGGATTTCGAGCTCTGGCCTGGACCTCAAATTATTTCCTCGGCTACAGCAAAAGAATTATCTTTGCAAAAAAAACCGATCTTAAAAAAGATCTTAAAAAACTGCTTATTGCTACAAACGCTTCTGTTCCGGGATTTAATCAGGGTCTATCCGAACATCGCTTTTTTGTCGAAGCTCTGAATGGTAAATACAGTGAAGAGTCGATTGGAGAAAACGAAAAGGCAATTAATTTTTCCCGGCAAAAAAATTCAGCAATCAGCCGGCCGATTTTAATCACCACCAATGGCAATTTTAAAATCATTAGCCAGGAAAAATCGATTCAGAAAATGAAACAGCCCGATACCGCCGGGATTATCTACCCAATCGCTCTTTTAACTAACCAGAATGCTCAAAACCCGGAATGGCGAAAAACTCCGATCAAAAATATCAGCGGCTTTATTTTGGGCCGCAAGAATCGGAAGCCTGTCTGCATCACCCTAAGCAGTACCAGCCTGATCAGAATTAAAGTCAACCGGTTACTGCCCTATCTTCAAAAAATCTGCCGCCAGGAAAGAATCAAATTTTTCGGCTACATCCACACCGATGACGGCGGCGCGGTCGGAGATTTTTACCGGTCTGGTAAAACAGTTAAAAAACACGCGCCTGTCTGGGGGCACTGCTTCTCTTCTTTGGTTGGGTTCGCAGAAAGAAAAAAGGCGGCGACTACTCTAAAAAGGCTTAAACACTGGCACGAAAAGTCTCGCTAAAACAACCCCCTGCCGTTTTTAAGTCGAGCAAAGAAGGAAAAACCTGGAAGTTTCAACATCGGTAAAGCTTCACTCTTCCAACCGTCAACATAACGGTACCGATCGGTACCGTTATGTTGACAAACCAGACAGCCTTTTTTTGTCAAAACCATGTTTTTCGCAGGGCGGTTTACTTCTCTACCTCTCTTCTATTCTCCCAAGCCTGTTTTAATGTCCAAGCATCGGCGTAATCTAAATCCGCTCCGGTGGGCAGTCCCTGCCCCAGTCTAGTAATTTTCAAAGTTTTGACTTTTGACTTTTGACTTTTAAGTTCGCGGACTTTCCGCGTGATGTACATCGCCGTTGCTTCCCCTTCCATCGTCGGGTTAGTCGCTAAAATCAATTCTTTAATCTTCCCTGATTTAATTCTGTTTAAAAGTTCTTTGATCTTCAAATCTTCCGGACCAACACGTTCCAAGGGGTTAATCACTCCACCTAAACAATGATAGACCCCGTTGATCGCCTCCATCTTTTCCAAAGCGACAATATCCAGGGGTTTTTCCACCACGCAGATAACCGTCTGGTCCCGTCCTGGTTCTGAGCAAATCGAACAAGGCTCTATTTCATCTAAATTAAAACAGACCGGGCATTGGCGGATGTTCTTTTTAAGGTCGATTAAAGTTCTGGCAAAATTTTCGACAAAATGATTAGGAGTCTGCCACAAATAAAAAGCCAATCTCGCCGCCGTTTTCGGCCCAATACCAGGCAAACGTTCAAAAGAATCGATTAAATTTTGCAAAGACTTTGGTAATCTCATTTCAAGCTTAAAAGGAAAAACTCAAAGCGCAAAGTTACAACGTAAAATTTAAAAGTGAATCCTCCATGGGCTAAAGCCCGTGGCTTCCTTTTCCTAGTGGGATGCTCGCCACGTACCGAAATGGTGCGTGGAAACCCCGTACCGACCCACAACGGCGGGTCTATTGCTGGGGTAAAAAATTAACGTTCTCTTTTCCCCTTTAGGGTCAAGAGGCTTGCTCCTAATATATTAGCCAAACTCTTTGCTTCTTCAAGCAATGGTCTCACCCTTGATCCGCAAATTTCCGCCCCATCTCTAAGAAGACAAAGCCAGTATTTAGTCTCATTAGCACTCTTTAGAGCAATTTCATAAAACTTAATAAAATCTCTTTTACTGGAAGCTGCTTGGGCTTCGATAACGTTGGCTCCAATCGAAGTGGCTGACCTCAACAATTGATCAGAAATAGTCCAATAAATATTTCCCTTAGGCAAGACTGAAACAAACTTTACCACCAGGATAGAAAATTCATACGCTCGACACTTTAATTCCGGTTTTTCTTTTTTCTTCATAGCTTTTCACTTTACCTTGTAGTTTTGACCCTTGCACCTTGAGCTTTACGATTTTTTTAAATATTCTTCAATTTCTATTGCCGCCTTGCAACCGGCGCCGGCGGCGGTAATCGCCTGGCGGTACTTAAAATCAGCGCAGTCGCCGGCGGCAAAAACACCGGGGACAGAAGTGAAAACGCCGTCTTTGACGACAATATAACCTTTTTCGTCTAAATCGATAAAGCCCTGCCTCGCCGGCAGGCGGGCTTTTAAAAATTCGGTGTTGGGTTTAAAACCAATGGCAATAAAAGCGCCCTCAACCGGAAGAGTCCATTCGAGGCCGGTCTGGTTTTGGTCAAACTTGCCGTTTCCGTATTTTTGGGGATAGTTTTTTATTTGACCAGCATACTTACCACTTTCTACTTTAAAGCTGGAGGCTAATTTTAATCCAGCCAATTTTTGGTCTCCCAAAAATTCCAAGACGGTGCTGTTGTAGATCGGCGCCACCTTTTTCTTTACTAATGCCCTATCCTGCAAAATTTTTTCAGCTCTGAAATTTTCCCGCCGATGAATTAAGTAAATTTTTTTGACAAAACGGCTTAAAAATTCAATTTCGGTAAAGGCGGTATCCCCGCCGCCGATGACAGCAACTACTTTGTCTTTGAAAAAAGGGCCGTCGCAAACAGCGCAGGCGGAAATTCCCTTATTTTTAAAGTGTCCAATCCCCGGAGCGGCTAACCACTGGGCTGAAGCGCCGACAGCAACCAAAACCGCCCGGGCTTGATATTCTTTACCGGCGGCGGTTTTAACCAAGAATCCAAACTTCCCCTCTTTCCCCGCCAAATGTTTTTTGCAACCATCAACTTTTTTTGTTTCTTGATCTAATTTTTTAATCTCAACCACTAAATCGGTTACCGTTTCCGTGCCGAATTTCTCCGCCTGTTTTTTCATTTTGTCCGTCAGCTCGAAGCCGGAAATAAGATCAAAGCCGGGAAAATTCTCAACATGATTGGTTAATAACAACTGTCCCCCAACTTGACTGCCGGTAACAAGCAACGGCTTGAATCCGCCCCGGGAAAGATAAGTGGCCGCGGTTAACCCGGCCGGGCCGGAACCGATAATAACCACATCGCTTTTACTGGTATTTGCTTTTTCCATATGATATTAAGGAATGGAGCCCCACAGATAAACCTGTGGTATTGATCCAGACGTCCCGCTGGGGCGAACATACCCTACCAGAAAACCAATTTGTTTGTGAGTAAACCGTTGGTTTTCTTGGTCCATGTATGATATCACAAAAATTTAAACAGACCGAAGCTTAATCCGCCTCCGCCGGTTGGCGGATGGCGGACAAAAG
>CAZWLF010000089.1:0-4047 GCA_964634805.1 uncultured Gammaproteobacteria bacterium | reverse complement strand
AGGGGGAAAAAGAGGGCGAGGCGGTCAAAACGGAAATTTTGCCTGTTTCCGGTGAAGGGATTGAAGCCGTTGAGATTGCCAGCGGGAAAATATCTGAAATTGAAACTTTTTTAAAAGATAACGGCTTTTCGGTTGACGTTTACAATGTCAGCGCCGGCATTGTCGGTTCGGCTGCCGGATATCAAAAAGGGAAAACGGTTTGTTTGATAACCGAAGCTCCTTCCGGCTTTAATCCGGAAGAATCAATGATACCGACGATAACCGGCAAAAGCGACATTAAAGTCAGTTGCGGACAGCTGGAGTAATTTTTGCTAAACTATTCTTGTGTTTAAAAGAAAGGAAGAAACATCTCTGCCAGTGATAGGCTTTTTGCAAGCGGCGGGCTTAGTTGCTTACTGCAGTTTGATCGCTCTAATTTTTTGGCAGGGTGAACACTGGTTTGGCAAAGTGGCTAACTTCTTAGGACCGTTATTATTCTTAACTCTTTTTATTGTCTCGGCCCTGATTTGCGCCTTGATCGCCTTGGGTTACCCGGTGATTTTGTTCTGGGAGAAAAAGAAAAAAACGGAAGCAATCCGTTTGATTGCCTTTACCGCCGGCTGGTTAGTCTGTTTTGTTTTTGTCTTTATCCTGCTGACTTTGCTTTTTTGAAGAAGCCCCCCTCTTTTATAATATCTTAATTACTCTTTTTAAGCTAAGATTGCGCTTAAAGAAAGGAGATAAATGGAAACACGAATCACGGTTCGAAGAGATGGACCATCCCATTTTCGAGTTATGGCTTCCCTGGTGGGAGGAAAGCGTCCATTTGGTGTAGCGGAAGTTGTCGTTGATCAGAGTGGAGTCCCTCTTGCGATTCGACATTGGCCGCAAACTAACCGTAATGTGGAAAAAAAGGCTTTTGGGCATATAAGTAATTGTTCTGCTTTGGGAGATAATCCCTGTGCTTTTTTAGCGCGTACCTTGGTTGATAAAGTTGAGGGTCCTGGGAAAGCGGCTGTTATTGCGCGACAGGAACTGAAGGTGATGTACCCGTCTCTTGTGGGGCCAAGGAGAAGAAGAGGATCGCCGGTCAGAGTATAAGTTTTGCTAATGGCAACCGGTGTTTTTTTGGGTAACGGCTTTAAAAGAGTTTAAAAACTCCGAGTTTTCTTTTGAGACATCGAACTTGTTTCAAAACCTTATCTAAACGTCATTCCGGGCTCGACCCGGAATCTGCCCAGATCCTGAATCCCCAGTACCATTCGGTACGGGGCAGGCAAGTTCAGGATGACGACAATAGGTAGTTTTGAAACTGGTTCATCTTCTTTGCCGCCTCTTTTATAAAAAGAACACTTTCCTGTTGTTTTGGTAAAATATAACTCTGACCAAATGGCGGGGAGAATTGGCTAAACTGAATTTCAGGCGTTGCTCTTGCGGCAGAGTCTGGGTGCCGCTGGGACAGGCGGCAAAAGTACCCGGAACTCGCTTCGGTTGGTATTCGAGTCTTCAAGAAACAAGAGATTCTTTTGAACAAGTCCCAGGTTACGATCCTGTTATAAGGATCTCAAATAGCCGTCGCGGCAGAATAACTTGCCCCGAGTGCAGGGAACGGTTCTGATAGTCATTTAAAGCTGGTCCTTCTTAGAAGTCCTCGTTGTGTAGATCTTCACTTGTCCGAGAGATTAATCGCCATTTTTTACATTTAACTCCGCGATCGCAGGGCTAAATATGATTCCCAGCCCTTTTTAAAACTGCTAAAATGTTTTAGTGAAAACTTCTTTCAAGACCGGACTCAGCTTTGGTTTGACCTCTGGAGTGATTACTACTTTAGGGTTAATCGTTGGTTTGGATGCCGGCACTCATTCTAAGCTGGCGGTGATCGGTGGAATTTTGACTATCGCCGTTGCCGATGCCTTTTCCGACGCTTTAGGAATTCATGTTTCTGAAGAATCCGAGGGAGGAAATAGTCAAAAGGAAGTTTGGGAATCAACAATCTCAACCTTTTTAGCTAAGTTCGTTTTTGCTCTCACCTTTGCCGCTCCGGTTTTCCTATTCAGTTCCTCTTTCGCGGTTTTAGTTGATCTTGCCTGGGGTTTTTTGCTTTTAGCAGTGGTTAGTTTTTTGGTAGCCAAAGAGCAGGGGAGAAATCCCCTAAAGGCGATAGCGGAACATGTAGCGATTGCCTTTTTAGTTGTTGTTATCAGCCGCGGAGTTGGTTGCGGGGCGGCTTATCTTTTGTCATAGTTTTGAATTAATGCCGATTAGTGTAAAATGAAAATATGAGAGCGCGATTATCAAAAAAGAATTTCTTGTTTTTGCTTTTGGCAATAATTGTCGTTTGCGGAGCCGCCTATTTTTTGACTAGTTTTAATTTAAAGAAAAATAGCAGTAAAGAGACTGACATAGACCAGCATGGCTGTGATCCGGCCGCCGGTTATAGCTGGTGCGAATCAGAACAAAGATGTTTGGGTGGCTGGGAAGATCCTTGCGGGGAGGGAATTACCTCTGCCCCGACCATATTGGAGAAGGAAATGGTTTTGGAGGAAATAGAAAAGGAGCTGGGCTTTTTGATTGAAAATAAGAAACAGTTTCCGGTTAAATGGCGTATCTTAGAGGAAATAATTTCCTTTGATGGTCAGGGTTATCAATATGCCGGCAAAGCAGAAGATGTTTTAGCTAAATTTAATCAAATAGACGGCATCTTAAGAGCCAAAAACTTTACTAAGAAAACGGTTGATTATGACCCTGACCTCGAGACTACTAACTACTTTGCTTATAAAAGCTCTGCCACAATTTGTAACCTGAGAACCTTTGTTGCCGGGTCCGAAGATCCGGGCAAGATGGAAATACTTTGCGCGGTTACCAATTAAAGACTTTTCGGAAGAAAAATAATTTATTCTTCGAGCGGAGCGTAGCGGAGTCGAGAAGAAGTTAAACAAGAGTTCTCGGCAGGCTCAAACGATAAATGTGAAAAGGTTTGCCTTTGACGGGTTCAAGCGGTAGTAATTCCCTGCCTTTCGGTTCTATTTGAGAAGTTCTTTTAACGTCCGGACTGGTTAATTTTTTAAAAAGGGAGGAAAAAATGGCTGGTTTTAAAACCAACATTGAAGAAAAGACGGTCGCTAACGTTAATTTCCGGCAAGTTTTATTTACCGGAAAGTACAGCCAATTAGTGGTAATGAGCCTTCGGCCGGGCGAAGAAATTGGCGTGGAGGTCCACGAGACGGTGGACCAATTTTTCCGATTTGAAAAGGGTCAGGGTAAAGTAGTTATCGACGGAGAAGAGTTTATTGTTGCCGACGGTGATGCGGTGGTAGTTCCTGCCGGATCGAAACACAACATAATTAACACTTCAGCGATAGAAGAGCTTAAGCTTTACACGATCTACAGTCCGCCCAACCATCCGGACGGGACAATTCACGCTACTTTAGAAGAAGCAATGGCGGCCGAGGAGGCAGAACATCATTACCAACCGGCTGTTTCAGCGGTTCAGCCGGAACCTTCGGCGATGATGCCAAAGGCGCCTGTTGTGGAAGAACCCCTTCTGCCAGCTCCGGAAGAAGTGGATTCGGAGGTAGCAGCAGGACCGGCTTCAGATCCTGGCTACGGATCAGCTGATCCTGTTTCGACAGATAACTCAGAGTTGGAGTCAGAGCCTGCTGACGACGCCGAAGAGTAAAGCCCTCTCGACGTTGCCTTGGGATTAGCGCGGGATAAAATATTCCCGACAAGTTTTTATTCCTTAGCAGTTCGCTGGTTTACCTTGAGCAAGTCGAAGGATTCACCGCCAAACCGGTTAAAGGATTACAATCCTGATCCTGTCGGAGGATTCTAACGGTAAAGCTTTTTATTCTTCGAGCGAAGTCGAGAAGAATTGTTTAAACTAAGTTCTCGATCGAGTCGGATTTTGTTCTCGACAAGCTCGAACAGTAAACACGAGAAGGATAGTTCTTGCAAGCCTTTCTTCCCGAGCGGTTTGATACGGCCACCGTTGAACTTGTCGGGGAGTTTACACCCTGAGCTTGGGTGAAAACCACCCCCGGGGTGTCTGAAGATTTTCACCCCGGG
>CAZWLF010000088.1:0-4137 GCA_964634805.1 uncultured Gammaproteobacteria bacterium | reverse complement strand
GATTCAGGATCTGGGCAGATTCCGGGTCGCAACAGTCATCCGACGTCGTGTCAAGCCCGGAATGACGTTTAGATAAGGTCTTTTGAAACAAGTTCATCATAAATCATAAATGTCAAATCTATTAGTCTTTCTTTTCTTTTTTCTCCTTCCGGTCGGCTGGGCCAAACACTGGTTGGTTCCGGCTTCTTCGGTCAACGGCGTTCTGGTTGATTATCTGATGCCGGATCTTTGGCCGCAAGACTTATTAGTGATAACTGTAATTATCGCCAATTTACCATTTACTATTAAACATTGGTCATTGAGGATAAAAAAACTGTGGCCCTTGTTGCTATTTTTACCCGGATTGGTTTTGTCACCTTCTCCTTTGGTCTCATCGGTTTATTTTTTAAGGTTTGTTTTGGTTTTATTGACCGGCTGCTTGCTGTTCATTTTGTTTAAAGACAAAAAGAAGGGGACAGAGTTAAAAAAATGGGCGTTAAATGGTTTGACGGGAGCAGTAATCTGGACCGGGGTTTTGGCAGTTTTACAGCTGATCAACCAGAAATCCGTTTTCGGCTGGTGGTTTTTAGGTGAGCCTGTTTTTGGGCTGGGGAGCGGGGGAGTTAAAAAAATAGAAGTTTTCGGCCGGTTATTGGTAACGCCGATGGCGACCTTTCCTCATAGCAATGTTTTAGGAGGGTTTGGCCTGTTGAGTTTTTTAATTTTTGTCCGGCAGAGTAAAGCCTGGCAGCGTGATTTAGCCATTTTCTTTTCCGCAGTCTGCTGTTTCCTTTCCTTTTCTATAATCGTTTGGTTCCTGTTTCTTTGTCTTATAGTAAGTCAATATTACTGGCCGATCGGAAGGGTATTTTTTAAAACAAATCTGAAATTGACAGGTTTAGGAAGAAGGAAATTCCCAAAAAAGAGATATTTCTTTCCTATATTATTACTCTTTATCCTTTCAATTTTTCTCCGGTATGGTGGTTTTTTACGAGCTGATTCCTTCTTTCGCCGCTGGCAGTTAGCCGGAATTTCTCTTTTGATGATCAGAGATCAGCCCCTTTTTGGGGTTGGTTGGGGGTGCTTTGTAAAAGAACTGCCGCATTATTGGCAAGAAATCGGCAGCCCAATTAGGTTCCTCCAGCCGGTTCATAACCTATTTTTATTAATTGTTTCCGAACTGGGAATTATTGGTGTCAGCGGGCTAATACTCTTGTTTAAAGACTTTCTTAAAAAAATGTTTTCTTCAAAATTCTTGCTTCTTGCTTCTTGCTTCTTAATATTATCTTTATTTGATCATTATTTTTGGACCACCACTCAGGGGGTTTATCTTCTGCTTTTGCCGTTATTGGCTGTTCCAACCCGAAAACAGTAGATTCATTAGGATTCACCCTTGAAGTGTCCGCGGGTTTTCACCTTGGGGGGTGTTGTTCGTCAACCGAAGAGCAGATCCTTTTTTCTGGTAAAATACGGGTAAATAAGAGGTTTTTATGCCTGAGAAAAAAATCTCTCCGGAAATAGCGGCGCAGTTGATTGAATTTTACCGGTCGATTCCCTTGAACCAAAGGCCGTCTTTAAGGGAGATCGCCGCCGGCCTTCCCGGCGATGTTTCGGCAATGGCGGTGCAGAGGTGTTTTAAGAGGGCGGGGGTGGAAAGACCACTTGCCAGCCGCCGCTTGGGAAAAGAGTATGCTGCCCCGGGGCGCGGGAGAAAAATTGCGGCTTGTTCTGGTACGGTTAGAATTTGTGCCGAGATCCACGGTGTTTCTCCAACAACAGCCTGGCGGAGACGCCGGTGGTATAGAAATGGGCAAAGAGACAGGTGAATTTTAAAGAGAGTTTTTTGAATCAATAAGAAATACCCCGGAGGAAAAACACCCTCCGGGGCTGATTTTCTTAGGATTTTACTCGTCATGCTGAACTATTTTCAGCATCTATCTTTATCATTTAAATAACAATCAGATCCTGAATCACCCCAGTCATGCGACGGGGTAAAAATTCAGGATGACAATAACACGAAACTTTTGTATCTGACAGGATCTTACATTAGGGCCTTCGCTCAGGTTATTTTAATTCGACTTTCGCCCCGGCTTCTTCGAGCTTTTTCTTGGCCTCTTCGGCTTGATCTTTTTTAACGTTTGCTAAGATCTCAGCGGGAGCCGCTTCGGTGATATCCTTGGCTTCTTTTAAACCCAACTCCGGTTTAATTTCCCGCAGAGCCTTAATTACTCCGATTTTATTGGCTCCTGTTTCAGACAAAACAACGGTAAATTCCGTTTTTTCTTCGACCGGAGCTTCCGCTCCCGCTGACGCGGCTCCGCCGGCGGCGCCAACCGGCGCGGCGGCGACTGCCTGGACGCCGAATTTATCTTCTAAGGCCTTGACTAATTCGGAAAGCTCCAATACCGTCAGTCCAGCAATCTGGTCAATAATTTTGCTCAGTTTATCTGAAATCTGGACGTCGGCGGTCTTTTTTTCTTTGACCTCAGCTTTTTTCTCCTTGACCTCCGCTTTTTCGTTTTGACTTTTATTATCGTCTGCCATGATTTTCACCGCCTTTCCTTAAAAATTTTCAATTTTTAATTAAATCCGAAATTCTGAGCACGAAATACGAAACAATATCTAAATTCAAATTCCTGAATGATTTAAAAAGTTTTTGTCATTTAGATTTGGAAAATTGGTATTTATTTCGGACTTCGATATTCGAATTTCGAACTTACCTAATTGGCCTCTTTACTCTTGCCTATTTCTTTTAGCGCCAGGACTAATTTTGTCTGATTAAAATTTAATCCGTAGACTAATCGTGAAAGGGGATTGGCCAGTCCGCCGACAAACTGGGCCAGTAAAGTTTCTTTTCCGGGTAAATCGACAAATCTTTGCAGTTTTTCCAAAGGAAGGATTTCCCCGTTATAGACCCCGAATTTAAACTCCGGTTTTTGAAAAACTTTAGCCGCCTGCTGAATTATTTTCAAAGGTTCAACCTCATCATCGTTGGCAAAAACCACCGCTGTCGGTCCGATTAAAGGCTGGCTTGGAAGAATGCCAATTTTGGCTAAACCGCGCTGGATTAAAGTATTTTTAATCACTTCAATCACACCGCCGGCCTCTTTAACTTTCTTTCTCAGTTCGGCAAGTTGTTCCGCGGTTAACCCCTGATAATCAATCAAAGCGGCGGATTTAGCCGATTTTAATTTTTCCGAGAGATCGTCAACGGCGAACATTTTGGCTTGGTTTACCATCTTTTTTATTTATTTATTAAACACTTGGAATCTAAAACGGCTGTTTACTTAAGATAGCCAACTTTTGAGCGTTTAGGACAAAAAAAAGCCCCGGTTTCCCGAGGCATCCGATAGTTCTATCGGCTAACTGATAGATACTAAATACTGATTCGCCTCGGCGGGATATTTAATCCCGATGTAACGTCGGGTCCCCGCTGTCTTCGGTCGGACTATATGATAACAGGGGAAAGAGAGGAAAGCAAGAAGCTGGACGTGACTTTTAACTTTAAAGCTTTTTAATGGAGTTTAGCAAAGCTCTTATTTTGTCTGGGCTGGCAGGTGTTTGACCTTCTGTGAGTTTAGCCACTCGCGTTTGAAGGTTTTGACCTTCAATCGTCTGTGTTGCTCTTTCTATTTGATTGGCCACTTGAGCTGGAATCGTAGCTGTTGGTTTGTGCTTTCTGACCACAAATTTCGTTTCTCTAGTCAGGAACGCTCTTATTGACCCTCCTTCCGGATTTAAAACTCGGATTATTCGGTAAACGAGCCCTCTTCCTGGATCAGGTGAGGGCCTCAATACCCGTCTTCTCCTGTCGCGTTTCTCATTTCCCCCTTGGCTTTTTCTGGATGAACTGTTACAGTGATAGGTCCTTCTCGATCTTTCATAGAATTAAGTAATTATTTAAAGTTTAAGATTAAAATTATCATTTAGCAAATAATAATTAGATTAAAACGATCTTTTTGCAAAGCGAAGTTAGTACGCAACAAGTGTGTATTATAAAGTAGGTTTTCAGACAGGTCAAGAGAGAGGGTTAGTGCCGCCGTCTTTTAATCGTTTTTTGTTGATGGCGAATGAGGTTGGGTTGGCGGATCGTCGCCCCTTTCCATTCCTGCTTCTTCCTCTTCGGCTTCGACCTCTCGGATGACTCCTTTGCCTTTT
>CAZWLF010000087.1:0-4149 GCA_964634805.1 uncultured Gammaproteobacteria bacterium | reverse complement strand
AATTTATATTTCGAGCGAGTCTGCGAGTCGAGAAACAATTTGGCAGTATCGCAATCTGGTAATTTATTCTCAAATCGAACCAGTTTCAAAACTACCTATTGTCGTCATCCTAAACTTTTACTCTGAATTCACCCCCGGGGTGAAAATCCGCCTAACACCCCGGGGGTGGACTACCCCGTCGTATCACTGGGGTGTTCAGGATCCATATAGATTCCGGGGCACAATAGTCATCCGACGTTGCGTGGCGACAGTCATCCGACGTCGTGTCAAGCCCGGAATGACATTTAGATAAGGTTTTGAAACAAGTTCATCCTAAATCTTAAATTTTAAATGCTAAATGTTTAAACATTATTCTCCCCTTTTAACTAAAACTTGCGCATGCTAATCTTTTTAATATTGCAACAGAAACGGCCCGGGGAAAAGGTCGCAACTGATCATCCTATGACCACAAGACCCCTAATGGAGGGTAAATCACGGATCGCGACCCAAAAGATGATAATTTACTCTTAAATCCTAAATACCAAATCTTAAGGCATTCTCGGCGGAGGCAGATCAAAAGTAACAGGGTCTACAAAAGAGAAACTCCTTTGACAATATAACCATTTAGCAATATAGCAGTTTAACTGCAGAGTAATTTATTCTTAATTCTTAAATTCTAAATGTTAAATGACCAAATAAGTAGATGTATCTCTATTTTTTCTCAATCATTATTTTCTCGATCGTTCTGGCTCTTTCGACCAATTTGGTCTTAGATTCGACCAAAAAACTGTCTTCTTACTCCGGTATCGGTAAATACGCTTTGGCCAGTCTGGTCTTGGCCATGGGTACCTCTCTTCCGGAGCTGATTATCGGCATCCAGGCGGCAATTAACGACCAGGCATCGCTTTCTTTAGGAAATGTTCTTGGCAGTAATATTGCAAATCTTTCCATTATTATCGGTGGAGCAACCATCATCGGCGGTAGTTTAAAAATAACCAAAAACATCCTTAACAACGATATCTACTATGCTTTTTTAATCTGCGTTGCCCCGCTTATTTTGCTGATTGACGGTAAATTGAGCCGGATGGAAGGAGTAATTCTGATTGCTCTTTTAGTTTTCTGGCAAACACTTTCGGCCAGTTCTAAAAACAGTTTAAGAGCCAGAGAGAAAAGAGGGATCCTTAGCTCGCTTAAAGAAAAATTTAGCGGCAAAACCAAAAACCTGATCATCTCTTCCCTGGCACAATTGGTGATCAGTTTATTCGCTTTAGTTTTTACCGCTGATCGGTTAGTTCAAAACGCCCATCTTGTCGCCGAAAGGTTTAACATTCCCTCACTGCTGATAGGCATCTTTTTAATCGGATTAGGCAGTTCTCTGCCGGAACTAGCCTTAGAGTCAAAATCTATTAAAAACAAGGACTCGGAAGTGGCTTTGGGCGATCTTTTGGGGTCAATCGTGATTAACTCTTCACTAATCGTTGGGGTAACCGCCCTAATCAGGCCGATTACGTTGGCCCAGCCTCAGCTTTATTTGGGAACCACCCTCTTCTTTTTGCTGATCTTTGCCGTATTTTTCCTGTTTATAAGAACCAAAAGCATTCTTGAAAGGTGGGAAGGAGCGATTCTGTTAATGCTTTACTTTATCTTAGTGGTAATAGAATTTACCTAAGCGATGAGGTTTGTCGCCGATCTTCATTTCCATTCCAAGTATTCCAGGGCGGTCAGCCCAAAGATGGAGCTGGACGGCTTAGCCAACTGGGCAAAGAAGAAGGGCTTAGACCTTCTTACCGCCGCCGACTTTACTCATCCGCTTTGGTTCGGGCAAATGGAAACCCAACTATCCGAAGTTAACCCCGGCGTTTACCGGCTGAAAAACAAGCCGCAATCTCCGTTTTTTATTATCAGCACTGAAGTTTCTTTGATTTTTCCCGATCACCGGATCCATTTAATAGTCCTTTCTCCTAACCTCAAAACAGCCAAGAAAATCAACCAGAAGCTTTCCCAAAAAGGGTTTAACCTTTCCGCCGACGGCAGACCAATATTCGGCATTAATGCTATCAATTTTATCGAGATGATCAGTGAAATTGACCCAGAAATCACTTTTATCCCGGCCCATATTTGGACACCTTGGTTTTCACTTTATGGCTCCCGGTCCGGCTTCGACTCGATTGATCAGTGTTTCGGAAAATTTACCCCAAAAATACCGGCTATTGAAACCGGTCTCTCCAGCGACCCGTTAATGAATTGGCAGATCAAGGACCTTGACAACAAAACAATCGTTAGTTTTTCCGACTCCCATAGTTTAAAAAACTTGGCCCGCAATGCCACCATTTTTGAACTGCCGGAAAACTTCAACTATTCCGATTTAATCAGCGCCTTAAGAACCCCATACCGTCAAGGATTCAAAGAGAAAAAACCCCATGTTAGCCTAACAATAGAGTTTTACCCGGAAGAAGGAAAATATCATTACACCGGACACAGAAAATGTTTAGTTTCTCATTCACCCGAAGATTCGGAAAAGCTTGGCCTTACCTGCCCTGTTTGCGGCCGGCTGTTGACCGTCGGAGTGGCTCACCGGGTCAAAAATCTCTCCCGGAAAGAGGGGGTTAAGCCAAGAGTCAAAAGGAAAAACGGACTGAATTTTTTTTACCACCCTAAAAATTATCATCATCCGTTTATCCGCCTGATTCCGCTGATAGAACTTATTGCCGAAGCGGAAAAGGTTGGGCCTCAGTCTAAAAAAGCAGTCGAAAAATACTCCCTGGCGATTGATAATCTTGGCGGTGAAATTGAGATTTTAACCAAACTGTCGATTGACAAGGTCAGCAATGTTTTAGGAGAAAGAATCGCGGAAGCAGTTGCCAAAAACCGCAGCGGCGATATTTTTGTCGAGCCGGGATATGACGGTCTCTATGGTAAAGTTAAAGTGTGGCCGGATGGCCAAAAAACAGACAAAAAACAACAGATTAGCTTGTTTTAAGAAAACGAAGACCAAAACCGGCCGGCAGATTAACTCAGAGTTTATTTACCGTTCGAGCCTATCGAGAACCGTCCTTTGGTAAATTCTTCTCGACGTTGCTCGAAGAATAAGCTTGTGGAAACCCCCGGGGTGAAAATGAAAATCTGCCCAACACCCCGGGGGTGGATCAGAAGCAACCAGGCCTGTGTCGGAAAAAGCGGGAAATTCTTTTAACAACTTAGCAATTTACATTTCGAGCGAGTCTGCGAGTCGAGAAACAATTTGGCAGTATCGCAATATGATAATGAACCAGTTTCAAAACTACCTATTGTCGTCATCCTGAACTTGCCTGCCCCGTACCGAATGGTACTGGGGATTCAGGATCTGGGCAGATTCCGGGTCGAGCCCGGAATGACGTTTAGATAAGGTTTTGAAACAAGTTCAATTTACATTTCGAGCGAGTCTGCGAGTCGAGAAACAATCTAGCAGTATCGCAATATGATAATCTACATTTCGAGCGAGTCTGCGAGTCGAAAAACAATCTATTCTTAATTCTTAAATCATAAATTTTAAATGGTTAAATAAATTCTGTTTTTAAGATGTTTCACTCTCGTTTTGATGCCGGCCGGAGATTGGCCGAAAGGTTGAAAGAAGAGGGGATTGGTAAAAATCCTTTAATCTTAGCTTTAGCGCCGGGAGGGGTAATTGTCGCCGCTTCAGTTGCCGGATTATTGGATACGCCTATTAAATTGGCTAAAAAGGGAGTCTCGGGTCTTCAAAATCTTAAAGAAAAGTCAATCATTATTGTTGATGACGGCCAGATAGAAAGAAAAAAAATCTCCCGGTTGATCAAAAATTTAAGAAAAGAAAAGGCCGCCTGGATCACTGTCTGTCTGCCGGTTTATCCTTTTTCAAAAGTACGGTCGTTAAAAAAAATCGCCGACCGGGTAATCGCTCTTTTTCAACCGAAGATCTTTTTTGATACCAAAGAATACTATTCCGATTTCCCTGAAGTCACCCCGGCTTTAGCCAAAAAAGCGCTCAAGCTTGTTTAATATAGTCAATTATCCTAAACCGGGTAACCTTCCGTTTTGTTCTCTCAGGCTCAAACGGCCCAATTCGGGTTTCTCTTCCGCTTGAGTCAATGGTAAAATACCAGCAGTTAATGTTTAAGGTTTAACATTTATCATTTAGGATTTTTGGGATCAAAT
>CAZWLF010000086.1:0-4199 GCA_964634805.1 uncultured Gammaproteobacteria bacterium | reverse complement strand
TCGGTCGGGAACCTCTTTACTGTTCGAGTCCTTCGACAGGCTCAGGACCAAAGGCCTGTCGAGAACCATCTTTGGATAAATCCTTCTCGACTCGTTCCACTGGCTCGAAAAATAAACTTGCGCAGGTTTACGTTTGTGCCGTCCCCGCCCCCGCTATTTAGAAAAAACAGGCAGTCTTTTATGCTATAGTTAAATCACGATGGCATTTCCTTCTAAGAAAACAGAAAGATATTTTACTTTTCTTTTTACTGAAGACGAGCTAAAAATCGTCAAACTAGACCGCGCCGGTAAGAAATTAGTGGCCTTATTTCAATTCCCTTTGCCGGCGGGATTGGTGGTCGAAGGCGCGGTGGCCGATTCTGAGAAATTGTCCCAACTGCTTATCCAAGTTAAAAATAAGGTTAAGATGGGGAATTCTTTTGTGGTCGTGGGGATACCGGAGATAAAGGCTTCTACCCATAGTTTAACCTTGCCGGCGATTAATGTTTCTGAAATTGACCAGGCAATTAAACTTCAGGCGGAATCGTTTTTGCCTTTTCCTTATAAAAACGAATATTTAGACTGGATGTTGATAGAAAAGACGGCTGATCGCTCCAACAGGATTTTGATTAGCGCCGTCCCAAAAAAAATAATTAATGATTTTGTCGAGTCTTTTCAGAAAGCGGATCTAAAACCGGTTGCTTTTGAGACGACCTCTCTTTCCTTGTTTCGGCTTTTGCCCGCCGAAGGAAAAAAAAGAAGTTTCGCCGCCGAGATAGGGAAGACATCGGTGGTCTTAATTCTGGGTAATGAAGGGAATATCGAAGCTTGCTCTGTGGTTAAAGAAGCAGGTCTTTTTCTGGAAACGGTAAGAAAAATGCGTGGTTTTTACTTGGAAAAGGAAGAGGTCCAGCAAAGCCAGAAAATTTATCTCTGCGGCAAAAATCTTTCCGACCAGGTGGTTGACAATATCAAAAGAGAGCTTGCCATTGATCCGGTAATTTTAAAAACCGGTGTTAGCGGAATTCCCGCCGGGAGAGAAAATGAGCTGGCGATCTTGATTTCCTTGGCAAAAAAGGAAGTTTCTTTGCCGGAGGATGTCAAGACTATTAATGTTTTGCCTAATAAGTTAGCCAAAAAATATCAATCTTCTTACCGAAGAAAAAGAGCCGATTTGTTAGCCCTTCTTTTTGTTCTTTTGCTTTCACTGCTGAGCTTTGGCAGTGTCTTTTCTTATTTTAAGATTAAGGATCAGTATCGGGATTCTTTTGCCCGGATTGACCCAGGTTATCCGTTGATTGATCAGGATTCGGCGGAGTTTTCCGGTTGGTTAAAAAAAGCAAAAACGGTTAATCAGGTTTCAGCCGGAGCGGATTTTGCCGATAAAGTAATAAGGGAGATGTTAGCGGCCTCTTACCGGAACTTGGAAATCTTTGACTTTGATTTTAGCCCCGGAAAAGACGAGTTGATTTTGACCGGGAGGGCCAAAAAAAGAGATGACGTTCTTAAGCTGAAAGAAGACTTAGAGAAAAAAGATTTTGTCGCCAAGGCGTCAATACCGGTTTCTTCTTTAGGGCAGGAAGAAAACACTGAATTTAGAATTAAATTATTGCTTAACCGAGTTTTGTAAAAATGGATAGTGAAAACGAGACTTTGAATATTGGACCAAAAGGGGAGCCGCCGTCGGCGGCGGCCTCGGCAACTTTGGCAGCAGAGGCCTCTGACAACGGCTCAATGCCTAAACCGGCTTTAGTCCAAAAAACCGTTCTTAGAGCAGACCACTTAAAGGTGGATCTTGCTAATGATTCTGAGACCGGGTCGGCGGGACAAGGCGGTGTTGATAATAAAAGCCGGCCGGTTTTGGAAAAAAAACCTGTTTCGACTCCTGGGCCGGTAAATCGGAAGAGTAAGAAGGCGGATGAAAAACCAAAAAGCAGTTTTAGACGTCTGGCGGCCTTGATAGTTTTTCTGATCTTAGCGACTGGCAACATCTTTTTATATTTTTTGACCAGAAGAGAATTGGTACGTTTTCAGGCGATCGACAAGAGCCTTTTTTTACAAGAAGCGCTTCGGAAAGAGAATTTTTCCAACCAGATATTGGAAAAGATTGAGATACTGGATAAAGTTTTTCCCGAAGAGAGGGGAGTGGTTAATTTCGTAGCCGCGGTTGACAAATTGTCAATAGGAATGGAAAAAATGTCTTTGGATTTTAAAAGCGATCAACCGGTTAAAGACAAGATTCAGCCATATCTTCCCTTTGTTTTGGGAGCAGCTGGTTCGCCTGCTCGGGTTCAGCAGTTGACTGAAAAATTACTCGGATCTGAGTTTATGATTGAGCTTACCGGGTTTAGTGTTAAAAGCAAGGACTCTTTTGTTAACGATGCCGAGGCGGTTATTAAAGCCAACCTTTACGTTTCTGAATCTTTTGATTAACCAGATCACCGAAATGGAAAACAGATTTTTTTTGCTGGTAATTTTTGCTTTAACTTTGGGTTGTTTCGTTCTAAATCTGCCTCAGGTCTACCGGGCTTATTTTTCTTTTGAAAGAGGGGGGACTCCCTTTTCCGATTCCGTGGCCGGGCAGCTAAAAGAAATAGGAACTGCTTTAGAGGAGCTGTCGGGTAGAGGAAAACTGATGGGGTTGACACCCGATCAGAATGGAACGGGACCGGCGGAAGAACCCCGGGTGGTTAATAATCAGGAAAATTTAACCCTGGAATTAAAAATCGAGATTCTCAACGCCAGCCAGGTTAACGGAGCGGCCACTGATCTGAAGCAGTCTTTGGAACAGATAGCCGCCCTTAGCCTCTCTGCGATTTCTGTTGGTAATGCCGACCCAAGGCCGACGACTTTATTTGAAGTTAAGCCTGGCCTAGATCAGAGGATTAGGGATCTTATTTACCAGGAGGTCGAAAAGGATTCTTCGGCGATAGAGATAATAGAACTGGGCAGGGAATCGCCTTTGGACTTGGTGATCACCATAGGCAGCGACCGGGTTGATTGATGTAATGCTAACGGCGCTGATCGTTCCGGTCAGTGTTAATCGTGAGCTAAGACACTTCGGCGCTTCTGAGCCAGAATGACGCAATGTCTATGAATCATAAATCATAAATCATAAATCATAAATAACTGATGGCGGTTATTTGTCGAGTAAACAAGTAGATATTTGCTTATAGAGAGGTTTTCTAAAAGTTTCAACCAAAAAGATAAAGGTAAACTCCGTTTTTGCTCTTAGCGGCTTTTTTCTGGGAAAATTGATAGCAGTTGGAAACCAGTCTTAGGTTTGGGCGCGAACTTTCTTCCAGGATGGGACTGAGTCTATCCATATACTTAGGGAAAAGATAGGCAGTGATTACGGTCGGCTCTTTAAAATCTGCCGACCAGAAACTTTTCCAGTACACTTTAACCAGATCAGAAAGACCGGCCCTTTTTATTTCTTTCCTGGATTTTAGAACCAATAGCGGATCTATCTCGTAACCGATTGCTTTAGCCCCTTTTTTGGCGGCTTCGATCAGAATTCTGCCGTCTCCGGAACCCAAGTCAACTACCAAATCTTCTTTTCCGACCCCGGCCAAAGAAATCATCAGCCTAACTTTTTTCAGAGAGGTTGGTTTGAAAACCGGGCCGGCGTGTTTGGAAAAAGAGACCAAAAACAGCCAGCCGGCAGAAACAACTAATACTATCAAGATAATAGTGTAGATCCAGTTAAACAGCATCCGATTATTTTTTCATCTAACCATTTAACCATTTAACCATCTAACCATTTAACCATTTAACTATTTAACCATCTAACCATCTAACCATCTAACCATCTAACCATCTAACCATCTAACTATCTATAAAGTGGTGAATTGCCTCCCCCTTTACTGTTCGAGCCTGTCGAGAACCATCTTTGGATAAATTCTTCTCGACTCCGCTGCGCTTCGCTCGAAGAATAAAATTGTTACTGTTCGAGCCCTTCGAAGGCTCAGGACTAAAAGCCTGTCGAGAATCGGGCCAGACCCGGCTGAGAACCTCTTTACTGTTCGAGCCTGTCGAGAACCATCTTTGGATAAATCCTTCTCGACTACGCTCGAAGGATAATCAGTCTTAACGTCATCAATCTTGAGTTTTAAATAATTGGTGACCGGTACCAACCGCCCTTGGGGGTGTTACTTTAGCCCGTGGAGGAGTTACTCTTTTACCGCTGAGAGTACTTCTTGAATTGTGGTTGCTCCGGC
>CAZWLF010000085.1:0-4212 GCA_964634805.1 uncultured Gammaproteobacteria bacterium | reverse complement strand
CATCAATATCAGCTTTGTTGTTCCAAGACAATACGGGGGACGAAAACTCTTAAATTGTAATTCGTAAACCCTAAATCATAAATCTTAAGTAACTGGTAACGGGTAACAAGTAATGCGTAATGGGTAAATAAAAACTCAAAACTCAAATCTCAATCCGCCAGCTGGCGGACAAAACTACAGCTCAAAGGTAAAAACTGAAAACTAAAAAACAACATTCTTGGCAGTCCACCCCGTCCACCCCCGGGGTGGGCTTTGACTCCCCGGGGGTGTCTTGCCCGGTAATCCGTAACACGTAATCCGTAAATTGAGACCAGACACTCCTGGGAATCAGGGCCTGCCCCCGGGGTGAAAGATAAATCATAAATAACTGATGTTTAACGTTAAGTGAATCTCCTTTTTCCCTGTTATAATTAAGATATGGAAGTCGAGCGGGAGCTGAAAAAAATAGTCCGGGAGGCGGTTGTTTCTTTGGGAATAGAAATTGATCCCCATCAGATTAAATTGGAGCATCCGGCCGAGGCCAAGTTTGGCGACTATTCGACGAACCTTGCCATGCCGCTATTCGCGGAAGTCAAAAGTCAAAAATCAACCCCGAATCAGAGCAAGCGCGGTTCGGGGCAGGAGTTAAAGGTTGCCCGCCCGCAAGGCTTAAGCTTATCGATGGCGGGCGCGGCAAGTCAAAATTCAAAATTATCAGAGGTGAAGTCTCCGCTGGATTTAGCCGAGTTGATCGCAAAGGAAATTTCTAAAATCATAAATCTTAAATCATCAATCATAAATCGTATTGAAACGGCCGCTCCCGGCTTTATCAATTTCACCCTTTCCGAAAATTATCTTATCAATCAAGCGGAAGAACTGCTAAGCGAAGATGGTTTTAAGCGAAGATTGGCTGAATCAGGAAAAGAAAAAACTATGGTGATTGATTATTCCGCTCCCAATATTGCTAAGCCTTTTGGGATCGGTCACTTGCGTTCGACTACAATCGGCCAGGCGATTTACAATCTTTACCAAGTTTTGGGTTGGAAAGTCGTCGGCGATAACCACTTAGGCGATTGGGGGACTCAATTTGGCAAATTGATTTACCAAATTAAATTAAAAATTAAAAATGAAAAATTAAAAATTGAACAACTGTCCATTGCCGATCTGGAAAAACTTTATGTTGAGTTTCATCAAGAAGCGGAGAAAAATCCGCAATTGGAAGAAGAGGCCAGAAAATGGTTTAAAAAATTGGAGCAGGGGGATAAAGAGGCGAAAGAAATTTGGCAGAAATGCGTCGAGATTAGTTTGAAAGAGTTTGACCGGGTTTACCGTTTGCTGGGGGTAAAAATAGACTATGCTTACGGCGAATCTTTTTATTATTTTAACGGCTGGATGGAGAAGGTGATTTCCGATGTCAAAAGGAAAGGGCTGTTAAAGCAGAGCCAAGGTGCTTTAGTGATTGAACTTCCCGGGGAAAAAGTGCCGGCAATGTTAGTCAAATCCGACGGGGCCACTCTTTACCTGCTTCGGGATTTGGCGACGATAAAGTTTAGGCTGTCAACCTGGAACCCGGACTTAATTGTTTACGAAGTCGGCGCCGACCATAAGCTGCACTTTAAGCAGGTTTTTAAAACCGCGGTGATGTTAGGTTATTTAAATGCCGAGAAACTGGTTCATATTGCCCACGGCATGATCCGCTGGAAGCACGGCAAATTCTCCACCAGAAAAGGGGACACGATTCACCTTGAAAAGATTCTCAAAGATGCGATTAAAAGGGCCGGCAGGTTGGTTGACAACAGTCAGACCGGCAAGGGGCTGACCGAAAAAGAAAAGGAAAAAATCGCTCGCGCCGTCGGCATTGGCGGAGTTAAATTTAATGACCTGAAACAGGAGCCGGAGAGAGATATTATTTTTGACTGGGAAAGAATTCTGTCAATGGAAGGCTACTCCGGGCCTTATTTGCAATACACCTATGCCAGAGCGCAGAGCGTCTTATATAAATCCCAAATTCCAAATCCCAAGTTCCAAATAAATCCCAAGTTTGAAACAAATCCCAAATCCCAAATTCCAAATAAGCCAAACGAAGAAGAGATGGGATTGTTAAGAACTTTTTACCGTTTTGAAGAGGCGATTTCCGTTTCCGCCGAACAATTTTCGCCTCAGATTCTCTGCCGGTATCTTTTTGATTTGTCCCAGAAGTTTAATTTGTTTTACCAAAAACATAGGATACTAAGCTCAAAGCTCAAAACTCGCCTGCCCGCAATGCTTTGCGTAGCGAGGCGGGCGGGAAGCTCAAAACTACAGCTTAAAAGTCAAAAGTCAACTATTGAGACTCAACAATTCAGACTATCTTTAACCCAAGTGACCGCCAATATTCTTAAAATGGGTTTGGCAATTTTGGGGATAGAGACATTGGAAAAAATGTGATTTAAAAATCAAGGAGCAAGTATTAAGAATTAAGACTGAGTGTTAGGAAATAGGAATTAAGGAAAAACGAATAACCCAGGTGTCCAGCCATTACCTCGGCACCAGAAAGCCCCCGACGTTTCTATCTGGGGATGAATGGCAATCTTTCTGGGGCTTTTGGAACACCACGTTGGGTATCCCACTGTGGCGGCGCGGGGTTTCCACGTACCACGTAGGTACATGGCAGGCATTCTTTGCGAAAAGGAAGCCACGGGCTTTAGCCCGCGGAGGGTTCACCCTTTTCGAGCGAGTCTGCGAGCCTAAAAACCGTTTGGCAAGATAACAGTTTGTTGCAAGATGACAATTTAGCCGTTTGGCGTATCAATTATTTCGTCGTTTTATGACAGAAAGACCAGCAACTCCAGAAACAGATTCTTCCCGGAATTTATTTTTCGGCGACCCGGTTTTCCGCGGCCAGCCGCCTAAGAGTTGGGGGGAAGCGAAAGCAGCAGCTACCGCCTGGTTAGAAAAAAACTGGGCCGGGCTCTTGCCTTCCGAAAGAAAGATAGCTTTATTATCTGATCTTTCTAATAGATACTTTGATGTTCTCTTTGATCCGGAAGCCTTTTTTCCTGGTGAGCAGTCGAGGAAAGAAGAGGTTGTTAATGCCCTTTTAAATGATCGATTTGGCGTTTCAACTGGGGGTCCTCCCCGTTATGCACCGGAGTTTTTGAGAAAGTGTGATCTTGATGTTTTTGAGGGTCATCCTCCGGCAGGATATTTTGAGGCCGCTTCTAGAATCGAGGCAGTTTGGGACGGTCTTACGCCCGAAGAAAGAGGAAACCGTTTCCGCCTTGTTCATGGTGATCTTTGGACTTCTTGGTCTGAATTATCTCAAGAGTATTTAAGGAGAAAAGACCCCAGTTACCTGCTCGCAGCCGGACATAGAGAGGAAGTGGTTGACAGCGTTGTCCAAGCGTTGTTTATCGAACCTAAACCGCCCTTTGTTTACCTTGATTGCTCGGAAAAAGAGAAAAAGGAAATTCCGTTTGGCAGAGTTCATCATCTATTGTATAGCGGCGGCCAGCAATTGGCAGAAAGAGATCTTGCTGGGGTGAAAAGTTCCAGAGGTGTCAGAAAGTTGACGGAAAGAATTTTGTCGAAGCAAGTAGGTCCTTTATTGGAACTTCTTGTTGCCGATAAAGATCTTTCCGATTTTGGAAAGGTTTTTGGTCACGGTTTAGGCACTTCTTTAAAAACAGAATGGATAAAAGACATAGTCGAACGCTCTTTAACTCTTTCTTACTGGGGTTGTCGTTCGGAATGGGCGAGAGTTCGAACAAGTGAAAAAGAAGGAGAAAATTTTTGGTCGGTTGTTGATAGACAAAAACCGTCGACTTTTGTTGTTGTTCTAAAAGCCTTTTCCGAATATTTGGAGTTGAAAAAAAACTTAGTTACCAGTCGATTACCTAGTTCTCCAGCGAAAGCGCGGCGAGAAATAGTTACCAAAATGGTTGATAGAAGACTTTTGATGGCTGATTATTTTCTCGACTTGGCTATCAGGCAAATCAATGCCGGGGTGAAAGACTGGCCGGATTTGGAACAGGAGGAGTACCGGAGGAAAACTAAACAATTGGTGGCAGCGGGTGGTGGTATCGCCACCGGTCTTTTCGGAATGGGGGTTGCTGGTCAAGTTTCACCACAGGATAGAGAATTAAAAAGAGATTCCGAAAAAACAGAAGGAAAGTCGAGCCGTTTTTCCGGCGATAGCGGGGTTGGCAGCGGTTCCCATCGCCTGCCGCAACCGGCGGCCCAGTCTGAAATTGT
>CAZWLF010000084.1:0-4253 GCA_964634805.1 uncultured Gammaproteobacteria bacterium | reverse complement strand
GCATTCGGACCCCTGCTTGCCGATCGCGAAGGAAAGAAACGTCAATTTCCTTTGCGCCTAAGGCCCGAGCAACCGCCGAAACGCAACAATTCGCGGCCAGACCCTCTCTTCGTGCTCTTCCGACTAATTCAACGGCAGCAGCCAGATTTTGCCTTATCTGTTGACCGGAAGGTCCTCTTTCCCTCGCCATGACGGTATTATATCAGATACTACGGCAAAAATTAATTTTATCGGCGCAAAACTCCAATCCTGACATATCTGATATACTTCTGCTAATGAAGATAAAAGCTTTGGCCTTGATCTCCGGCGGGTTGGATTCGATTTTGGCGGCCTGCCTGATTAAAAAACAAGGGGTCGAAGTCGAAGCGGTAGTTTTTAAAAGCTATTTTTTTAATTCCGAAAGGGGAGTGGCCGCGGCAGAACAATTGAAAATTCCTTATCGGGTAGTTGATATTTCCGAAAAACAGTTGGCGGTGGTCAAAAAGCCAAAACACGGCTACGGCAAGTCGGTTAACCCGTGCCTTGACTGCCATTTGCTGATGCTGAAAGAAGTCAAAAAGATTCTTGAAAAAGAAAACTTTGATTTTGTTGTCACCGGCGAGGTTTTGGGCCAAAGGCCGTTTTCACAAAACAAGCAAGCGTTATCTCTACTGGCCAAGGAGTCCGGATTGGAGAAAAAGTTAGTCCGGCCGCTCTCCGCCCTATTGCTTGAGCCAAGCCTGCCGGAAGAGAAAGGCTGGCTAAATCGAGAAAAATTACTCGGGATTAAGGGTAGATCGCGCAAAGAACAAATAAGGCTGGCTAAAGAATTCGGGCTTTCATTCCCCCAACCCGCCGGAGGCTGTCTTCTAACCGAAACCGAATTCGGCAAAAAAATGAAAAAACTTTTGGTTAAAAAGCCTAACTTTAACGGCAGCGACGCTCTGCTCTTAAAAATAGGCCGCCATTCCTGGTTTGGAAAAAAGTTAATTGTTTTGGGCAGAAACCGGCAGGAAAACGGCACCCTGGAAACAATTGCCCAAAATAACGATCTTCTAGTTGAGCCGTCGAATTTCGCCGGACCGACAGCGCTGGTTAGAGGAAAAAAAGCCGGGCTGGCGGAAATCAAGAAAGCGAGAGAAAAGATTCTTTTTTATTCCAAAAAGAAGCCGAAAATTCAAAACCAGCCGATTATTTTCTTCGGCTCCAGCGGTGAATCGGTTTTAGTCTTAAAAAAACTGCTTGAAGAAAAAATCCCAATCAACTTAGTAATTACCAAGCCGGACAAACCGGCCGGCAGGGGCCAAAAACTCTCCCCCGCTCCGCTGGCAGTTTTTTGCCAAAAAGAAGGAATTACCGTTTTAAAATGGCAGAAATTAGATCAAAAAGCGCTTCAGCAAACGGAAAAGACCCTAAAAGAAAGGCCTGTTTTGGCGATAACGGCAGTCTACGGCAATTTTATCCCTGACTATTGGCTAAATTGGTGCGGGGCGGTTGTTAACTTACACCCTTCTTTAATCCCCAAGTGGCGGGGAGCGGCGCCGGTAATCAGATGTTTAGAAGCAGGAGAAAAAGTCAGCGGCATGACTATTCTTAAAACGGTTAAAGAAATGGATGCCGGACCGATAATTGACCAGGTTGAAGTTAAAATTCAGCCCGGAGAAACCGCCGGAGAACTGATTTTAAGATTATTTGAAATCGGAGCGGAAAGATTGGCCAAATTGGTTAAGACTAATCTTCTGTCGAAAAAGCCCTTGTTTTGGATCAGCCGGCCCCAAGACCACAACAAGGCAGTCTGGGCCAAAAGGATCGAAAAAGAGGAAGCGGAAATAAACTGGCGAGAACCGGCGGAGAAAATCTTAAATAAAATCCGCGCTTTTAATCCCCAACCGGGCGCGTTTACTTTTGTAAAAATTGGCAATCAGAAAAAAAGGCTAAAGATCTGGAAAGCGCATTTGTCGAATTTAAAATCCATCCCCGGGGAATCCGAGCCTACCCCGGGGGAGTCTTTTAATTCGTCTACTCCAGACAGGGTTGAACTAGAAAAAAGAACGGTTATTCCGGATATTGTCCAGCTGGAGGGAAAATCAAAGCAAGATTGGAAGGCGGTCAAAAACAACTGGAAGATAGAATTGATCTAATCCCAAAGGGGTCCCGTTGGGATTGATCTAATTTCTAACCTAAAAAGAATCTCCCTCAGAATCACCCTAAATCCGGTCTGCCCACTTTGTTTGTTCTGTAAAATCACGATCCCGGATCGTTTTAAGATTTCCGATCCGGGATCGGATCCCAATCTTAAAGAAAAGTTTAATCACCAGCCTGCCGCAACAATGCTGTGGTTTGCCGGGAAAGATAAAAGAGATAAACCTGTCAGAGGCCGCCGGAAATCCATCCGGGAAAACCGGAGGAGATAAAAAAAGCCAGAAAAAATTATCACCGACTCAGGGTCTGTCCTGTTGAGAAGAGACCAGACGATCAAGCATCCCTGCGGCGAAATTGTTTGCGGGGGTAATTCCCACTTCCCTTGCTTGCGCTAAAAGATTTCTCCCCTGTCTTAACGGCGGAAAGACACCTTGAACGTATAATCGACCAAACAGGGCTAACCTTTCTCTGACGCAAGATTCTTTAAAGTTTCCTCGGTTCATAAAATCACCACCGACATAAAAACAACAAAGACAGTAAAAAAGAAATGGGTCCAAGCAATTACTTTTATCACCCAGCTAAGATCGCCGGAAACTACTTTGGTCATCATATTTACTTGTCTGACAACCACAAAAGCAAAGATCAAGTAGATCGATAAGGCAATGATGACCATTATCTTGGCCACCGCCCAGATTGAAACGTTTA
The DNA here is from genome assembly GCA_964634805.1 of uncultured Gammaproteobacteria bacterium. Classification (GTDB taxonomy): domain Bacteria; phylum Patescibacteriota; class Microgenomatia; order UBA12405; family JAHJSD01; genus JAHJSD01. The sequence continues at coordinate 1,427 of CAZWLF010000084.1, read as the reverse complement.
AAATAAAATCAATAAAATCAGGCATCTTTAAAACTAAAAGCTAATAGTGAAAAAGTGAAAAGAACCAACAACAGTTATTTATGATTTATGATTTATGATTTATGATTTAAGAATAGGAGTTTTATTCGTAACTCTTAAATCGTATCTCATAAATCCTGTTTTTTAGTTCTGACTTTTGAGCTTTTATTACTTGTTACCCATTACCCCCGGCTTTTTATCTGACTCTTCCCTCCAAAGTCTCCTGTTTTTCTTCCATCTGCATTTTCTTTAATACTTGGACTACCAAGGCCGGATTAGGCACATTCTCAAACCGGAGCTGGGGCGTTTCCGCCGCGGTTTGAATTAAAACCGAACCATAGTTAAAAACCGTCTGGGCAACACCGGCCATAACTAAGGTAACATCTTCAATGTTTTCAATCTCGGCATCGGAGATTTCTTTATAAATCAGGTTGTAAAAATCAATATCAATCACCCTCTCGTCGGTAATCACACAGACGTTAAAGTACCAGCTTAGGAATTTCTCTAAAGCAAAAGCAAAAATCAATAAGTAGCACATCAAAATAATAACAAACTTGAATCTGAAAGGAAGAAAATCAATCAGCGGAAAAGTGTTTAACAACAATGGACCAAAACACATCAGGATCGACAGAAAAACCCACTTAGTCTGGGTAATTGGGTGGGGTCGAAGGAGAAGAATGGTTTTTTCCCCCTCCATCTGGGTTTCAAAATTAAATTTTTTCGGCCGAGCGATAAAAGAGTGAAAAAAGGCTTTCCTTTTGCTAACCATTTTGTAGACCTCACGTCTGAATTTACCCTCTTCGGACTTTGCTTTGGGTAAATTGGAGGAAGAATTTCTTAGCTCCGGTTCGGAAACGGGTTTTAAACCGCGACGATAAATGTCTGCCATTGATTGAATTATAATCCAAAGCAAAGGATTTTTTAAGGATTAGATTAGAGGTTGTCTATACTTTCAACTTGGATTTTCACTTTCTTGGAATAAGTTACTGTTCGAGTCCTCCGATAGGTTCGGGACCAAAGGTCTGTCGAGAACCGAGCCAGACCCGGCCGGGAACCTCTTTCTTTATTGTTCGAGTTTATCGAGAACCTCTTTACCGTTCGAGCCCCTCGACCGGCTCGGAATTCAACACCCCCGGGGTGAAAATCTTCAGACACCCCGGGGGTGGTTTTCACCCAAGCTCAGGGTGTAAACTCCCCGACAATTTCAACAGTGATCATGTCGAACCACTCGGGATCAAAGGCTTGTCGAGAACCAGCCCTGCCAACTCTTCTCGACTCCGCTGCGCTTCGCTCGAAGAATAAAGCCGGTACTGTTCAAACCTCTCAGCTGTCTCTCACCTCTCTCACCTTTCTCTCACCTTAGAGGTGATTTATACTTAACACCTTATTAATCCCAGGTTAAATATTTA
>CAZWLF010000083.1:0-4281 GCA_964634805.1 uncultured Gammaproteobacteria bacterium | reverse complement strand
CAAGCTAATTTCAACTTTTGGCAGGAGTTTTGTAATGAGTTCCGGGGGTGTACTAACCGGGGGTGTACTAAAACATAGTTGAGTTGTTGATTAAGCATGGAAGTGAAGATTTTGAGGTCGTCTAAGCTAATATTAAACTCTAATTTATGGTTGCAGAATAAGTCCTTTAGGGGGAGGGAAAAATCCCCTTGGAGTTAGCAACTTACTAATCCGGAAGGACTGCGCCCGCCATCGTTACGCTTAGGTCGTTGCAGGCGGGGATCTTTCGTCATCAGAATTTCTCAGAATAACGGATAATAAAATAGACACGGGCTTGCGCCCGTGGTATTCTGATCCGCCTGGTGCGTTCCGGCGCAACACCGGAACGTCATTTGGTACCGCTTCATTCCCGACATTAACGTCGGGATTTTCGCTATCTTGGAATAACATACACCGGGTGTGTCTCGGGTTGGCGTTTCGGGAATTAATCCGATCCTGGATCGAAAGATCTAAAACGATCCAGGATCGTGACTCCTGCCGTTCCAGGCAAGCGGAAGCTCCTCGAGGCAGCGTCGAGGGCTTTCTGGTGCTGGAGTAATGGCAGACCAACCATACAACTGCTACCTTTTTTGGCACTTGAAATACTAAACTGCTTATTATATCTTAAATCAGTATGTTTGATCCCAATTTACTAACCCACAATTCACAAGAAGCCTTAGCCAAAGCTCACCAACTAGCCCAGGAAGAAAAAAATAACCAGGTAGAACCAATCCATCTTTTCTTGGCCCTGGTAGTCGATCTCGAGGGTGTCGTTGCCGAAACACTAAAAAAAATAGGTGTCAGTCTTGAAGACCTGGTTAAGGAAATCGAGAAAAAAATCTCAAACTTACCCAAAGTAGGCGGCGAAACTGATCAGGTTTACATTTCCCAGGGTCTGGCTCGTGTTCTGGAACAAGCTAAAAAAGAATCCGATCAGCTTAAAGATAATTTTATTTCTCGAGAACATCTTTTCTTAGCGCTTTTGGAATCAGATCAAGCCAGCAAAGAAACCGCCAAAGCAATCAATATCAATAAAGATCAGTTTGAGAAAGCGCTGTTAGCCTTAAGGGGTAATCAAAAAGCCGATGATCAAAGCCCGGAAGGAAGGTATCACGTTTTGCAAAAATATACTCTTAACATCACCCGGATGGCCCAAGGAGGAAAATTAGATCCGGTTATCGGTCGGGATTCTGAAATCAGGCGGGTAATGCAAATCCTTTCGCGCCGAACTAAGAATAATCCGGTTCTGGTCGGCGACCCCGGAGTAGGTAAAACTGCCATCGTCGAAGGCTTGGCCCAAAGGATCGTTTCTAAAGACGTTCCGGAAAGTTTAAAAGAAAAAGAGGTTCTTTCTTTAGATTTAGCTTCTCTTTTAGCCGGAAGTAAGTTCAGAGGCGAGTTTGAGGAGAGGCTAAAGGCAGTCTTAAAAGAAATCGAGGCAGGATCGGGCAAATATATTTTATTCATCGACGAACTCCATACTCTTATCGGCGCCGGTTCGGCCGAAGGGGCGATTGATGCCGCCAACATGCTTAAACCAGCCTTGGCTCGGGGAACTCTCCACGCCATCGGTGCCACTACCATAGTCGAGTATCGAAAGTATATCGAAAAGGACGCCGCCTTGGAAAGACGGTTTCAGCCGGTTTATGTCGGTGAACCAACAACAGAAGACACCATTGCCATTCTTAGGGGCCTCAAAGAAAAATATGAAATTCATCACGGTATCAGGATTGACGATGATGCCATCATCGCCGCCGCCAAATTATCGGCCCGGTACATCAGAGACCGCTTTTTGCCGGACAAGGCAATTGACTTAATTGACGAAGCGGCCTCGGGGTTAAAAATAGAAGTCGAGTCAATGCCTTCAGATCTAGACCAATTAGCAAGGCAAGTTACTCAGCAGGAAATAGAATTGCAGGCTTTAAAAAAGGAAAAGGGAAGCTCTGCCGACCAAAAGAGAGTTGCCTTAGAGAAAAAAATTGCCGAAAAAAAGGAACAGTTGAGAGATTTAAAATCATCCTGGCAAAGTCAGAAGGCGACCGTTAATAAAATTCGGGAGGCAAGGGTAAAACTGGACCAGCTCCAAGAGGATTTCAAAAAAGCCGAAAGGGAAGTTGATCTTAATCAGGCGGCTGAAATCCGGTACGGCAAAATTCCTGAAACAAAAAAAGAGTTGGCAAAATGGCAAAAAAAATGGCAGCAGGTGCCTGAAGAGAGAAAATTAATTAAAGAGGAGGTCACCGAAAAAGAAATTGCTCAGGTAGTTTCCCGCTGGACCAACATCCCGATTTCAAGGCTAGTTTTCTCTGAATCAGAAAAGCTGATTAATTTAGAAAAAGAGTTGCATGAAAGAATTATTAATCAAAATGATGCTGTCACCGAGGTTTCAAACGCAATCAGGCGGGCGCGAGCCGGCATAAAAGAAGAGGCGCGGCCGATCGGTTCTTTTCTTTTCATCGGGCCAACCGGAGTGGGCAAGACCGAATTAGCCAAAGCCTTGGCCGAGGTCGTCTTTGACGACCTGGAGGCAATGGTTCGGATCGATATGAGTGAGTATATGGAACAGCACTCGGTTGCCAGATTAATCGGTTCTCCGCCCGGATATATTGGCTATGAAGAAGGCGGCCAATTAACCGAGGCTGTCAGGCGGCGGCCTTATGCGGTGATTCTTCTTGATGAAATAGAAAAAGCCCACAATCAAATTTTCAACATCCTGCTCCAAGTTCTTGATGATGGTCGCTTAACCGACGGCAAGGGCAGAACCGTAGATTTCAGCAACACTATAATTATCATGACCTCAAACTTAGCTAGTGAAATTATCCGTGAATACACTAACCGGAACAAAGAGGAAATGGAAAAAAAAGTCTGGGAAATAATAAACGGTTCTTTTCGGCCGGAATTTATCAACCGGTTAGACCAGATTATCCTTTTTGAGAACTTAACCGAAAAACAAATTAGAGAAATCGTTGACCTGCAAATAAAAGCGGTTCAAAAACGCTTAGCCGACCAGCAAATCGAAATCGAGGTTGACGAAAAAGCTAAAACCATTCTGGCTAAAGAAGGCTACGATCCGGTCTTTGGCGCCAGGCCTTTAAAGAGAGTAATCCAAAATAAAATTCTCGATCCTTTGGCGATGAAAATTATTGAAGGAAAAATCAAGGATGGGGATCGGGTTAAAATTATCGGCAAAAATGGACAGATTAACTTATCTTAACTAAAGACACTTCTTTGCTTTTTATCAGCCAAGGCTTTTAGAATGATCTCTCCCGAATGACTCTCCCAGAGCAAAAAGTGCCGGGGGGAAGGAAAGCGCGCCGCATAGGCTTAATAAATTCGCAAGGGTTAGTTAATATAGGCGGGCGACCCGCAAGCCCTCGTTTTTCCAAACAAGAACCTCCTTTTGCGCATCCGCTACAGGGACTACAACCATACGCTCGCCGTACATTTTGTTGGTCGATTGAAGCAACCATAATTTTTATTATACCACTTTATCGGACTTATCTCACAAAAACCGACAAGCAGTTGCTTTCAAAAAAACTTTCCTTTAAAATTGTTTTCTCTCCCTTTTAAAGCGGTATTTTTTGGGCTTTTAAAGGGGAGGGTTTTTTATGCTCAAAATATTCAAAAGATTTTACCGATTTTTATTTAAATACAAATGGACCTTTGGCGCCTTTCTATTGCTGACGGTTATTTCTACCGGGTTGGAAAATATCGGCCCTTACTTTTACAAAATCCTGATCGATAATATTTCCGGCAAAAATTATCAATTTTTACTTAAAATTTTGGCCCTTTTCGTCGGTGCCAGAATTGTCGGCAACCTGCTTAACTCGCTTACTTTTTATTTAGGCGACAAAGTGGTTCTGCCCGCATCCAAGGACGCCCGTTTGCTGATTTTCAAACAGGTACAAAATTTAGATTTTGCCTTTCATGTCAGCAAAAACACCGGTTCCTTAATCAGCGCTTTCAAAAGAGGCGACGGCGCTTTCTGGGACATTTTTGAATCATTTCACAACGACATTCTAAGAACCTTAATCAGTTTAGTGATTGTTTTACTTTTCTTTTCCGGAGTTTCCCCATTAATTCTTTGGTTGATGGTCGGCCTTTTCGCCTTTAATCTAAGCTTAAGTTGGTTTTTGGTCAAAATTAATCTTAAAAGGAGAAAAGTATTCAATACTGTCGAAGACCGGCTCTCAGGAATAATCACCGATAATTTAATCAACTACGAAACGGTAAAATTTTTTGCTCAGGAAGAAAAAGAGCAAA
>CAZWLF010000082.1:0-4286 GCA_964634805.1 uncultured Gammaproteobacteria bacterium | reverse complement strand
AACTTAAGACTACTCAAGAATTGTCAATGTCGCATATGTATCTTAACTTATTCACCGGATTGACCGGTTTTTTTCCAAATTAAGCAATTGTTTCAGCCTTCCTGATCAGTTTGGGGTGACGATCTTTTCCGGAGAACGGCCTAGTTTTTGCTTTACTTTGGGATAAGAATCTAAGTGTGGGCTTTTTTCCAGGAGCCGGGAAGCGTGGCGCCTGGCGCTTTGGATTAAAGGTAAGTCTTGGTAAGAGGCGATTTTAAATTCAGGGAAACCGTGTTGCTGGGTGCCGTAAATTTCCCCGGGGCCTCTGATTTTAAGATCAATTTCTGCCAATTTAAGGCCGTTTTGGTTTTCCTCCATCGCCCGAAGTCTTTTTCGGGCTTTTAGACCGATTTTGGCGGCAAAAAGAAAACAATAAGCCTGTTCTTTGTCGCGGCCTACTCTACCCCTTAATTGATGGAGCTGAGCCAGACCAAATCGGTTAGCCGCTTCGATGATGATAATGTTAGCGCCGGCAATATCGATTCCGACCTCAACTACTGGAGTAGCTACCAGAATGTCAATGGCTCCTTTTTTCATCTGATTAAGAACGGCTTCTTTTTCTTTGCTTTTCATTCTGCCATGAAGAAGACCAATTTTTTCCTTGGTGAAGACCTCTTTTTTAAGTTTTTGGTATTCTTCGGTGGCAGACTTGACTGATTCCAGCGTTTCCGAATTTTCAACCAGAGGACAAATAATAAAGACTTGGCTTTGGCTGGTTTTAATTTGTTTTCTGATCCAGCGGTAGCAATCTCTTCTTTTTTTGCCGGGAATCAGGTAGGTTTTTACTGTCTTTCTGCCCGGAGGCATCTGGTCGAGGCTGGAAACGTCCAAATCTCCGTAGAGAGTCAGAGTGATTGTTCTCGGGATTGGTGTTGCGGTCATAGTTAAAATATGGGGACTGAATTGATCTTTGTCAGGAAGATTTGACTTTTCGATCAAGACTGCCCGCTGAGAAACGCCGAATCGGTGCTGTTCGTCAATAATTACCAGACCGATTCGGTGAAAATCGCGGCGGCGGTAGATCAAAGCATGAGTGCCGATCAACAGTTGCCAGGTTTTTTTCGGATTTTCGGTTTCTTTTTTACTTGATCCTGCAACCAGTTTTACCGAGATTCCAAACGGTCTTAGCAAGGTTTTTAAATTTTGGTAATGTTGCTGGGCCAGTATTTCGGTAGGGACCATAAAAACTGACTGGTATCCGTTTTTAGCAGTAGTCAGAATCGCGGCGGCGGCAACAATTGTTTTTCCCGAGCCGACGTCGCCCTGAAGGAGCCGGTTCATCGCTGTCGGGCAAGACAGGTCTTCGATAATTTCTTTAATTGATCTTTTTTGGCAGTCGGTTAAATCAAAGGGCAGTGAAGAAATTAGTTTTTTTAAAGAAGCCGGCCGGCTTTTTATTTTAGGCGCCGGTTGTTTTTCCTGCCATCTGCGTTTATTAAGAAGAGAGTTTAGCTGAAGCAGGAAAAGTTCGTTGAAGGCCAACCTCCTTCTTGCCTTGGTCAAGCTGGCCTGGTTTTTAGGAAAATGAATCTGGGCCAGGGCTTCTTTCTGCCCGATCAGAACCTCCTCTCTGATTATTTTTTCAGGCAGAAACTCCTCTATTTCTTCGATTAGACCTGGCAGTACCCGGCTGATTACTCGCCGCAGGTAGTTATTGCTTATCCCAAAAGTGGTTGGGTAGATCGGCACTAACCGGCCAGTTCCGGTTAGACTTTCAGCTAGATCGGCGCCATTGATTTTGGTCCCGGGACCGATAATTTCGAAGTCGGGAGAAGAAAATTGAAGCCTAAACCCCTGTTTTCGGACTTTCCCGGAAACAGAAACCAGTTTTGGTTCAGAGAAGGTTTTAGCCAGGTAGGCCTGATTAAACCAGACAATTTCAACCGTACCGGTATTATCTTTTAAGCTGGCTTTTTGGATGGTTCTTTGTCTGGAAGACCTCAAGCAGTGGTTTTCGATTTTGACAATTTGGCCGATGACAGTGACTATTTGCCCTTCTCTGATTCGGGCGATTGGAGAAATTAGGGAGTAATCTTGATGACGGAAGGGAAAATAATAAATTAAATCTTCCGCTGTTTCTAAATTGAGCCGCTTTAGCTTCTGAGACATTACCGGCCCGACCCCTTTAAGGTATCGAACCGGAGTGCTTAAGTCAATCTGGCTCATCTTTTAATAAAAGAGACGATAAATCGATAACATGTTTTCAAATTAAAAAAGGCAGAAAGGCGGTGAGGATCAGGGAGAGTGTTGCCACGATAAAAACGAACTTAATCAGTTTTCTCTTTTTGATTTTGATTCCAAGGATTTTCATTATCTTTGATTTTACCAAGAGAGACTTGAGTAAATCAACCTCGGTATTTATAATGAACTTGTCCCGAAACGTTGAACTTGTTTCAAAACCTTATCTAAACGTCATTCCGGGCTCGACACGACGTCGGATGACTGTTGCGACCCGGAATCTGCCCAGATCCTGAATCCCCAGTACCATTCGGTACGGGGCAGGCAAGTTCAGGATGACGACAATAGGTAGTTTTGAAACTGGTTCATAGTTTTAAAATTGGCTCGCTTAATCATATGTTCGGATTGAAAAAAAATAACCATTGGTTGAACATGATCCGTCTTAGGCGGCTTCGCCGGCGGCGGAACGGAAACCAGGTTTCTCTGGTTAAAAGGCTTATTTATTACCTGCCTGTTTTGGGTTTTTTTTGTATTGTGGGCGGTTTTCTTCTGGCAGTGATTGCTTTTGCCTGGGCGGCAAAAGATCTGCCCTCTCCGGATAAGGTGGTCAGAAGAGAAGGTTTTGCCACTAAGATATACGACCGGGACGGTAATTTGCTTTATGACGTTTTTAGGCAGGCAAAAAGACTGCCGGTTGATTTGGATCAGGTTCCTGACTACTTAAAACAAGCCACCATTGCTATTGAGGATAAGGAGTTTTATTCTCACCCCGGCTTTAGTTTAAAAGGGATTGCCAGGGCCTTTTTTAATATCATTGTCCATCAAAAAATTCAGGGAGGCTCGACCCTAACCCAGCAGTTAGTTAAAAACGTGCTTTTGACCTCTTCAAGGACTTTATCGCGAAAGTACCGGGAGTTAATTTTAACGCTTCAGATTGAAAGAAAATACACCAAGGATGAGATTTTGCAGATGTATCTTAACGAGGCTCCTTACGGCGGCACTGCCTGGGGGGTGGGCGCGGCGGCGGAGCATTATTTTAATAAGAATGTTTCTGAATTAGGTCTGGCGGAATCCGCTGTTTTGGCGGGTCTGCCTCAGAGACCATCGGTTTATTCGCCTTTTTCCGGCGATCTTTGGCAGGACAGAACCATGTCGGTTTTAAGAAGGATGAAGGAGGATGGTTATATCAGCGAAGAGCGGGAGTCGGAAACAATAGATCAATTGGACGGAATCGTTTTCAGTTCCCAGGAGGGGTTATTTAAAGCGGCCCATTTTGTGATGTACGTTAAAGACCTTTTAGCAAGGAATTTCGGGGAGGAATTGGTTGAATTGGGAGGACTGAAGGTAAGGACCACTTTGGATTTATCGCTTCAGGAGGGAGCGGAAGAAATTGTCGGCAGCGAAATAGAAAAAGTAGAGGCATTAAATATCAGCAATGGAGCGGCGGTGGTTCTGGATCCTGCCAACGGCGAGATTTTAGCGATGGTAGGCTCTAAAAATTATTTTGACCCAAACTATGACGGCAAGTTTAATGTGATTACCCAGGCATTAAGACAACCCGGGTCATCAATTAAGCCGGTGACTTATCTTACCGGCTTTAAAAAAGGTTATACCGCCTCGACTCTTTTAATGGACACCAGGACTGTTTTTCCGATTCCGGCCCAGGAAGATTATATTCCGGTCAATTATGACGGCAAATATCGCGGGCCGATGCTGGTTCGCGAGGCTCTGGGTAATTCGATTAACGTGCCGGCAGTAAAGATGCTGGCTCTGGTCGGAATTAAATCAATGCTTTCGGTGGCCAGCGAAATGGGTATTACCACTCTGGAGCCGACCAGAGAAAACTTGGCACGATTGGGTTTATCGGTTACTCTGGGCGGCGGCGAAGTGGTGCCGATCGAGCTGGCCTCCGCCTATCTTTCTTTTGCCAACGGAGGAATTAAAAAAGAGCCGGTGGCGATTTTAAAGGTTGAAGACAAGGACGGCAAAACGATCTTTGAAAATAAAACCGTTGAAGGCAGAAGGGTGCTTTCCGAGGGTGAAGCGTTTTTGATTAATGATATTTTGTC
>CAZWLF010000081.1:0-4324 GCA_964634805.1 uncultured Gammaproteobacteria bacterium | reverse complement strand
TTAATTATCATCTTAATTAGGTCTTAAGACTTTTGTAATGGGTTCCCGGGGTGTCTCAGGTATGACACCTCGGGATTAAATTGAACAATAAGAAGAAATTTTAATCATTAGATATCCAAAGCGAGGTGCTTAATTTTTTCTAACTCCCTTTGGTAATCGGCTTGGTTAAAAACAAATTCTTGATACTCCCCCTTGTTTTTAAAGAGATTTAAAATTATATTTTCATCCAAAAAATCAACCTTTTCATCCTCTATGTAGCTGGGAAAAGACGACCAGGGGTATTTTTTGAGGTCTTTGAGAGACCTAACCAGAAAGGAAGAATATGGATTTAGGTGGATATATCTTGATAGGTGGATTAGCTGTTCTTCGCTTTCAACCCTGACAGCCTTAAATCGGCCCTGAAGCAAAGAGCCGACCCTTTCTCTTTTGACATTAAAATACTTAGTGTAACTATTTTGAATTTGCCCAATGAATTCTGAAATACCATAGTCCCCCACCTGTTTTAATAAAAAGTGAAAATGATTGGGCATGAAACAATAGCAGGCTATTTCCACAAGTTTTTTCTCGTTCCAGGTGAGATTTTTTAAAAGATTGGCTCTTTTTTCTTTAGATAGAATTAAGAACTTAGAAAGTCTGATCGGCGGTGAGACAAATTGATAAAAAGAAACAGTTTTAAGGAACCTTTGATAATCTCTTTTTTGGATAAAGATTGGTTGTTTGGCATTGCCTCGATTAAAGACGTGATAAAATTCCCCTTTTGCCAAAACAATCTTTCTGGAAGGCATGATTTGAGTTCATTCTATCTGAAGCAGTACCGGTGTCAAGGGTAAGACACCCCGGGGGTGTCTTAGTCTGGGATTAACTTTCACATTTTGCCACCTTGATTAAGGTCTTGACCGTTTCCGGTTGGTTAAGTTTCAACTCGTGGCTGAGGTTTGGATCAGTACTGCCTCTGACCCCCATCAGCCGGGAACTTTCTGGTTCCAAAGCCAATTCTGACTCACTTGTTTTTTCACCGACAACGGCAATTTTAGCCAGCTCAAACTTTTCTTGAGGTAAACTTTGGCTTAGGCTTAAGATGGTGATTCTCAGCCGGCCTGATTGGTTGGCGGCCTCCTTATTCCAAAGACTGCCGGCATACTCTTGATGGAAGTCAATTGAAGAGATTTGTATCTTTTTAGGATCGAAACTAAAGCTTAGTTCGGCGGCGGCGAAGCTGACCGGGCTCCTGGCGTTGTCGGCAACCGGGTCAATGGTTAAAACCAGCTCTTTGCCTTCTTTGTTGCAGAGCTCCATTTCCGGAGGGGAAATTTCCAGATTGATCACTCCGTAGGGTGGCTTTTGGTTATCTGTTGGTACCGGACTGACTATCTTTTTCCTTCTTGAAGCGACGATTAGGATGATTATAATTGCCGCCGAAAGATAGATTAGAAGTTTTCTTTTTCTGGACTGTTTAGCAATCATAGGATTAAGTATAGAAAACTGTTGCTACAATTTCAAGGAAAGCTTGGTTCGGGGGCAGGGATTTGAACCCCAATTCACAGCTCCAAAGGCTGTTGTCCTACCATTAGACGACCCCCGAGCATACTGACTTTCACCCTGTTTGGTCAAGCACCGCCAACCCTGGAAAATATTGTCAGTCAGAGTATTTTAACCGAAAACGGAGAAGGAGACAAACCGGGGCAAAACTTTATCCACCTACATAAGAAAAATAATTCGTTCGAAGCTTCTCGACCCCGCTCGAAGAGTAAAACAAAAATTTTAAAACTCCAAAACTTCAAGATTCCAAACAAGGTAAAAAGGTTCCAAAGAGAAGCCGAAGCTTCGGATTTCTTCTCAAGGGTGAGGCACCCTGGGGTAGATCGTTTCGGCCCTCTGGGGTGTTGATTATTTTATTGGTTGTTGGTTGCGGATCGCTAAAACCACGGAAGGACGAGAGCCTGTGGAGGATTTATTCTCTGTCCTTGCCGACGATAAGTAGAAGGTCGGCTTCCGGGGTTTCTTCACCGTCAGGCAGGGTGCTTATTTCTGCACCAAGAAAACGGGCGATTGAACTTAAAATTCCGCCATACTTTTCAGAGATATCCACTAAAATTGTTTTTTGATAATCTTCTTTTTTGGATTGAGACTTCTGACTTATTTCTATTTCTTCCAGATTATCTTCTACTTTTTTTTCGACTTCGGTCAAAAGACTGTCATCATTCGTTCCGTTATATAAAGCCATTTTGATTTTAACCTCTGTTTGCCCGATTGTAGGAGAAGAAATAGTTGGAGTTGAATTGGATATTTCTCCTAACTGGCTTGTTTCACCCTCTGTTTTCACCGGAGCAACATCAATTACCTTTTCAATTGAGGGCCGGTAAAGAATCGCTTTTTTGGCGGCAACATAAATAAGAACCTGGTCTCCGTTTTCGGCCTGAGTAAAAAAGGGGTAATTTTTCAGCTTTTCCTTATCAGAGACAGTCGCCAAAACAGGAGTTTCGCCTTCAGGAAGTAAAATAAGCCGAGAGATCTTTTTCATTGTTTCCTCCACTTCTTTGTCCGGGTGGGAACCGATTTCGTCTTGACTATAGAGGAAAAGCAACCCTCCGCCAATCACCAAAAAAAATCCCAAAGTCAAAAAAATCCAAAAAATACTGATCTTCACCTGAATGGGCTTTGCCATTACCTTGTACTTTATTCGATTTTGACTAAAAAGTAAATGATTGCTCCACACCATTATTAAACCAAAGACCGTGACGCATTAATTGATCCAACGTTGGTCCAGTACTTACTCCTAAATAGAATGTTTGGTCAGTGCTGCTAATCGTTCCTATGTATTGGAACAAGAGGATATCGGTTTTGATAAAGTTCTCAATCGGAGAAGTAGTCAGCGACCCTGATTCTAAACAGACTCTAATATAATAGAGATCGGCAGAACCGTTAACCGAGTACGGCCGCCAGTTAGTGGGATTGGCCGTCCAATAGACGGCGCCGTCTTGAGTAAGATGGCTGGTACCGTCGGTAAAGCCGGTAATGGCTTCTAAGCTGGCCCAAGCACTGCCATTCCAGTACTCCCAATAAAGATCGGCGGAAGAAGAAACGCCGGCTGTCGCCAAATCAAAATTAAAACCGGAAACCATACTATCCGAACCTATAAACAAATACTCTCCCCGATTATTAGCGTCGTCTGCTTCAAAGTCCAAAATATAATCCTGGGCTTCGGAGAAGAGGTATTCGGAAGCATCAGTGGTAACACCGCCTTGGGCAAGGTCGTCAGTTGCTCCTGATGCGGGTGTATAAACTCTAAATTCATCAATTATGCCGGCAATATTTCTATCAGTTGAAGCGACATTGCCAAAATAGGTATTAGTCTGGGGGGTAATCGCCGCCCAAGCGCTGGTTGCGTCTCTGGTTTGCAAAATACCATCAAGATATAAATCAGGAACATCAGTGGCTGAATCATAGGTTAAACGGAAGTGATGCCATCCACCATCGTAAAGGGCAACGCTGACTCCGTCCCAAGAATTAACATGAGCCGTACCATCGTTAACAGTAAAGTCAATATCCGTATCATTCCCGCCACGAGCCAGTTCCATATTAATGGTCCCGGCTCCATCATCACAGGCAAAGAAAGCACCCGTTGCCGCCGGTGTCCCTGTTTCTTTAAACCAGAACTCAACAATACCGGCGGTGCCACTAATATTACTAGAAGAAGGAAAGTAGGGATTCTCTGTACTAAGATCTACCTGCATACCATTACCGTATTTACCAGTGGTAAAAGTGGCTGTATCAACCGTCCCCGCACTACCTATATCCGGACTGGTCACCGCGTTACTATCCTCCAAAGTTGAAGCCCAGGTCAGCTCGTCGGCAAAATAGGCGTCGGAGACGGGTTTGTAGTCAACATTGTAATTGGTACCTTCAACTAAATTAGCACCTTCCAGAGTAACTGAAGAGGGTTTGCTGTTTAGCCGATAATTTCTGATTTTAAAATTAGGTTTATGGCGGTTCATGGAAGAAACGACGGTGCCAATGGCATGACCGACAACTGAAAGTTCTCCTGATGATGGGATACCGGTAAAAGTAGTTGCCGTCGTGCCAGTATAGGAAAATTTATCGCCATCAATATAGGCCACACTAGGAGCGGCGGGAAAGCCGGTGGTGGAACCAACGGTAATCGAAGTAACTCCGGCAACTACCGCAGTGGTGGCAACAGCCGTCGAAGCATTGCTCCCCCCATCAATATCCAACTCCACCTGAGAACCCGAGGCACCAACCGTATAAACTCCCTCGGCTTCGTTGTAGGCGTCGGGAACAAAGCCGGTGGTCCAGATCGGTCCAC
>CAZWLF010000080.1:0-4424 GCA_964634805.1 uncultured Gammaproteobacteria bacterium | reverse complement strand
ATTCACCCCCGGGGTGAAAATCTGCCCAACACCCCGGGGGTGGACTATCCAAGGTTTACCCCGTCGTATGACTGGGGGTGATTCAGAATCTATACAGATTCCGGGTCAAGCCCGGAATGACAGAAAGAACCCCGGGTCGCGACGAGCCCAGTGCGGCATCGCGTGGCGACAGTCGTCCGACGTCGTATTACGACAGCCATGCGGCATCGTATTAAGCCCGGAATGACATTTAGATAAGGTTTTGAAACAAGTTCAAACTAAGCCGGTGGTTTATTTTTTTAAAAAAAGAGAGAGAATCCTATGGGAAACGGATCAGAAAGAAAAGGGTTTCCAAAACTTTCAAGAAGAGCGTTTCTGCAACTTGGCGCAGCGGCGGCGGCAGGAGTGATGATTCCACCCGGCCTCATTCCCAATCCTCCGCCTACAGAGAAACCAGTGCCTGTTTCCGCCGCCGAAGAACCAAAGGTCCTCGCCGACAACAAAGAGATTACCGGGATAAAAGATACTGCTGGCTATTTAGTCCAGCTGCACAAAGAGGGAAAGGTAGGAAAAGCCGCCGCCATAGCCCAACAATTAAAAAGACTCAGCCTAACAATTCTGGAAAGATCAAATCTAACTGTAGAAGTTGAGGCCGCCAAAGGCAGATGGCCCTGGATGAACGGCTCAGGCTGGCCTTACTGCCCTGACGTTGATTGCGACGGAGAAGTAACCATTCTTGATTTGGTTAAAATTAGTACTCTCCTCGAGACCGAAACCACTTTTCTTCAATTAATGGAAGTGGCCGGCGCTTTTGGAGAAACCGTTAACTACAAAGGAATAAGGGCAGAAGGCAATTACTTCGGGAAAGATCTTAAAGAAGGCGACAAAGTGCTCTATTTTCCCAAACCGATAGTCTTAACCGCCAAAGCAATCGGCCTAAGCCGAACCGGAGGAACCTCTGCCCCTCAACAAGCCAATGCGGCAATGGTCGTTCCCGCAACCAAAAGGATCAGGATTATAAACGCAATTATAGTTGACTCCGGACATGCCAGCGCGAACTCGATCGAAAGAGCCGCTTTGGCGGTACCAGGAAACGTTGGTCTACCCGGACCAATTGCCGCGGCCGCAAAAGACGGCCTCTTTTGGCCAATGAAGTGGGATCGTTTTCAAGTCGAGGGGCCAACGCAACTAGAACTTGTTACCTTCCTTGCCAACCATCCCGACCTGAGTAAAAACCAGAACGGAGTAATCGAAAGTAATAATGTGTCTAACGGACAAAGAAGGGTCGCTATAAAAAATCTTGATACGGGCGAGGGAACATCATCTGTCGTTGCCACCTTTTTTTAAACGGCGGCGCCTAACCTGAAAACAAACTCTTCAAACTGTTTATAAAACTGTTTGACCACCCGGGTTAATTCTTTTTTCTGCCGCAGACAGCCAACCAGCCGGTTAATCTCTTTAATTCTCTCTTCCTTAAAACCCAACGATCGGAAAAAGTTTCTTCTGGACCGGTCGCTCGGAGGAGCGGAAAAGTTCTCTTGCAAAATCAAATGCCACTTCTTAACCGCCGTTAATGAAACCTCAAAGGAAAGCTCCTCCGGTAAAATCTTCGACAAAAAATCTATTTTTTCCTGCCAGGCATCCATTTTCGGATAAAAAAGCTCATCCTCCAGAAGTTTTAAGGCCATATGGAGCCGGAGATACTCCTTTTTGCCAAGATCCGTCCCTAAATCTTTCAATCTCGGGTGGTTAAAAATAAAATTCTTCCGAAACTGGTCCACAAAGGAGTGAAATTTTATTCCCGAGAGAAAAGAACTTTCCTCTCTCAAAACCCGATCAAGACTAACATTCCAAAAATGAGTGGCGCTTCTTTCAATCACCCCCAAATAACGGATATCCGGAAAAAAACTGCCGATAAAAAATTCCCGTTTATTTTTTTTAGGGAATAATCTCTCGAAAGCCTTTTCGGCAAAAACCGCGTGGGTAACTTCGGCCGCCATAACTTTCAAAAAAGAACGCTTTTCTCTCCTTCTTCAAGGGCGCTCTTTAAAACATAAACATCGCTGTTAAACTCATCTGTACCCACCAGTTCGGCCTTTTCCTGCAAGACCGCCTCCAATGGCCGGCAAAAAGGACAGCCGTCCTCCTGGGGGCATTTAAAGCGGCCCAATTGCCGGGCGAGTTTAATCTCCTTGGCAATTTTTAAAATCTGATCAAAAGCAGAGTTCAAATCAGGCAGTTTTTGTTCTTTTAAACCGTCGTCTTTTTCCAAATACCAATAGCTCGCTTTTTCCACCGGCCGGTCTTGGCAATTGCTGGCCAAGAGCAAATAAATCGGCAGCTGCAAGGAACTGCCGTCTTCTTCGTTCTTGCCGGTTTTAAAGTCAATAATGTGAACCGCTCCGGTTTCCGGTAAATATTCCAACCAGTCGATTTTGCCGCAAAGAATGATATTATCTTTTTCCGAAAGCCAAAAATAAGGTAAATCAGCTTTAATTTTAACCGCTAATTTTTTAATCGGCCCGGGGTTATCCAAAATCCTTTTCAGCATCGCCCTGCCCCGATCCTGATATTTTTTTTCTACACTATCGCTGGGGAACCCTCCCTTTTTGCCGCCGACCTTCTTCCAGGCGGTTTCAAACTCCTCCGATAAAGGCTTTTTTAACCGCTCTCCTACCGGCAGCTCCGAAAGCGATTCAACCACCTCGTGGACCGCCTGACCCAAAGAAAGCGGCGGGCTGATCAGTTTGATTTTATGTCCGCTGGCCGGGTCCCGATAAACGTTTTTTAAAAAATAAGCCCGGGGGCACTTTAAAAAATCACCGATAGAGCTGTGGGAAACCCAAACTGCGGTATACTTATCATTGTTTAAATCAGCCATAGGTTAGTTTAACACAGAAAATATTTTGTCGTTCCAAACCAAAAATGATCCTTTCCGTTGACCAAAAAAAAATTTTAAATAAGCTTTTTTCCTGGTTCAAGAACAAAGGAAAAACAAGCTATATCACCTTAGGCGGCTACGCCGGCACCGGCAAAACGACTTTAATCTCGGTTTTCAGAAAGAAAATAAACCAGGAAAATAAAAAAATAAAGATCGCTTTTTGCAGCTACACCGGTAAAGCAACCAGAACTTTGACCTCAAAATTAAAAGAAACCGCCTCTTTTTATCCCCAGGACAGTATCAGCACCATCCATTCTCTTATCTACTCGCCGATTGTAGACAAAAATGAAGAAATCGTTGGCTGGGAAAGAAGAAACAAGGTAAAAACAGACTTAATTATTGTTGACGAGGCCTCGATGATCGATTTTTCTATTTGGCAGGATCTGCTTTCTTATCAGATTCCGATCATTGCCGTTGGCGACCACGGTCAACTGCCGCCGATCAACGGCAGTTTCAATTTAATGGAAAAGCCGATGCTCAGATTGGAAAAAATCCACCGCCAGGCGGAAAACAATCCGATTATTAAACTCTCGATTTTAGCCAGAGAAAAGGGAGAAATTCCCGAGGGCGGCTACGGCCCGAATATCCAAAAAATCCGCCGGGATAACCCGGAATCGGGCGAAGCCGTCGAACAATTGCTTTTGGACTACAATCCGGAAACTCTGATTCTTTGCGGCTATAATTCCACCCGGGTCAGGATAAACAATTTCATCAGAAAATCGCTTGATTTTGATTCCGAGGAACCCCAAGTTCGGGACCGGGTGATTTGTTTAAGAAACAATCACACCAAAAAAATTTACAACGGTATGCTGGGGACGATAAAATCGATTTACCGGAAATCGGACCATTGGTATTCGGCCGAAATCCAGATGGACGGGGAAGAGGGGAAATACCAGGGCTTGATTTTTGCCGACCAGTTCGGCAACAAAGATTCGGTTAATTTCACCAGCGACAGGCGATTAGCAAAAATCGGCGACCTTTTTGATTTTGGCTATGCTTTAACCGTCCATAAGGCGCAGGGCAGTGAGGCCAAAAGAGTGATTCTTTTTGAAGAAAGATTCGGCCGGATGACCGACTCCGACTGGCGCCGCTGGCTTTACACCGGCATTACCCGGGCCCAAGAAGAGCTGTTTATTGTCGGGGTCTAAAAACCCTCGCTCGCCGTTGACCGCCAACTCTCCGAACAGAATTATCCACTATCCTATTCATACTCACGGTAGCTTCTGCTGCCGTTTGTGCCGATGCTCTCCTCCTTCTTTCCTGTACTCCCCGCAACCGCGGCAACACAGAAATAACATTCAACATCTTTTCATGAGCCATAATAATTTTATTAACTTATAATTTATTAACCCGATCAACCATCCCTATTTTACCCAACAAAGAAGCGCCCCGCAAGAAGCAAAAAACACACTAGTTACATACAGAACTCCGCCAGCACTTATTTAACGGTCCACCCCCGGAACTCATTACAAAACTCCTGCCAAAAGTTGAAATTAGCTTGAAT
>CAZWLF010000079.1:0-4446 GCA_964634805.1 uncultured Gammaproteobacteria bacterium | reverse complement strand
GGGTTGGCAGCGGTTCCCATCGCCTGCCGCAACCGGCGGCCCAGTCTGAAATTGTGTCCGGTCATGTTGAGCCGGTTCCTGTTCAACCCGGAGCTTGGCCAAAGCCTGTAATAGAACCGTCTCTGCTGGCTGAGTTTCAGTCTAACGCAGCCGGAAAAAAAGTTGAAAAACCGGCAGTGGAAGTAATCGCGGCGCCTCTCAAGGAAGCTGGGTTAGAACCTAAAAAGGTTCCTTCTCCGGAAGAAATTCAACCCTCTCCGAGAGAGGCTTTTTTGGAAAAAGCTGTTGGGAGATGGGTGACCGAAAGCGAGGATTTCTATGACAACACTAATCAGGACAGAATCACCACGGTTGATCCTGCCAAAATTAATACCGCTTCAGCAGGAGAGAAAATCTTGCCGACAGAAACCGGAGCAGTCGGTCAGGTGGAACAGGACCTAAAAGAAGAGCTGGAATTGGCCAATCGTTTTTTGGAGAAAAACTTTGGTGTTAGATTGGAGTTAAACCATTGGGATTTGTTGAACTATGTTGAATTCCGGTACCGCCAGTTTTTGGAAAATCCCGGGGCAATTTCTTATTCGGCCGCTTTTGACCCTACTGCAAAAGAAATTGATGAGATTTGCCGTTTTATGGGGGAAGCGATAGGGGATAAGCAGGGAGTATCGTTGGCTGATCTTCAAAGAGTCAACCGGCTCAGCTGGGACAAGTCTTTGGAAATCGGCGGCCTTGGTTTTTTCGGCAGGCTCTTGCGCGAGGTTAGTCAAAGAGAAAATTGCGGCCGCGGCAGTGATCCAAAACTTCACGGAGATAGTTTCTCGGTGAATGGCGAAGGAGCGATGCATGTATTATTAGACACTCCACGGAAAGCGGACGGCCGGCCTAACCAAGGGCAAATGGGTCTTTATTGGGCCTGTCTTGCTCCGGTGGCCGGATCGAAAAATGAAATAAGAGTGGCCTCTTTTCATAATGAAGGTTTGGATTCAAACGGAAAGTTAACTTATCGGGCCAAAAGAGCTTTGCCCGTTCCGGCCAATTTTGTGGTTCATGATACTCTTGCTAACTTCGGCCTTGGCGGAGCGATTTTGGTCCGGGATACTATTAATATTGCCGCGGATATTGAAAAGCATGGGGAGAAAAGCCCTTTTAGCGCTTTGCTTAATTATTTTGAGGGGAATAAACAGCAGTTTGCCGACGAATTTGGTTTGAATCCGGCCGAAATAGATAAAGGGAAAATTTTTAGAGCGATGATTTCTGGTACTTATCATTTCGGTTTTAGAGAATCGCTTCTGTTCCTTCCTCGCTCCGGAAGCCAATTCCCTTTAGAAACTCCGGCTCGAAACTTGCGCGGGAGCAGTTGGGAAAGGGCTTTTAAGTTAGCGTTAAGAACCGCCGTTAGACCGGAGTGGCAGGATCCCAATTATTCCGGTCCGGGGAGGACTCCGGATTCAAGAGAGGAAATTTTTAACTATTATTTCGACATTTCTCCTGTGGAGATACCTCAAGTTGAGCGCGAAAGTGAAGAAGTTTTGGATAGCCAGCCAAAACTGCTCGATTTGCTGAAGCAATATGACCAGCAGTTTATCTTGCCGCCGGAACAACAGGATCCAGAAAAATCCGCTGATCTTTTAGCTGAAATATCGTTCATTGCTTTAACTGACGAGAGAGTCTGGAAGTTCCTCTTGGAAAGAAGTTTAGTTGATGCCGAGAGGCTAAGGGTTGGGAAGGATGATAGAAGGTCGGTGATAGACTTGGTTGAAGGTCGAGGTTGGTATCAACTGCCGGAGTTAAGAAAATTTTTGACGGAATTTACTGGCTCTTTTGACGACTGGTTCCGTTTTTTCCGTCTTGCTTCAACTAAAGCGGGAGAGAACGAATCTTGCCGGTTATTCACCCAACAGTTTCCGGAAGAGATCTTCAAACTTTTAAGTTACCGTCTGCCAACCGAAATGAGAGGAAGAGTTTTTCCGACACCCTTTATCTATTTTAAGTCTTCTTTATTTTTAGGCAAACTTCGAAAGGGCGCTCTTGAACTAAGAGCAGTTTTTGAGGAATCGAAAAGCCTTTCTCCTGAAGCAGTTTCGAATCTTGATCAAAGATAGCGAAAAGCGGTTCTTTAAAGGCATTAATATTAAACCCCTCAGCTCGATAACACTAAACGGTCCGATCGGCCTGTTTAATTGACATCTTCCTTTAAGACCGATCTTCGCTTACCTTTCAAAAACAGCGGCGGATAGTTTTGGGAGGGGAGAATCAACCGCGCCCGGAGGCTAAATACAAAAACAAATCCAAAAACTAAGACCCAAATGCTTAATTGAGCGATCTAATCCCGGCGATCCCGGATCGAAAATCCAAAACGATCCGGGATCGCGGTCTTTCCTTGACTTAAGGTTGCCTTGAGCGGTGAGCCCTTCGACAAAGCTTCAGGGTTATAACCTATCGAACTGTTCGTTACTGAAGGACTTGAAGAATAGATATAGGTCAGCACCCCCGGGGTGAAATCCGCGGAGACCCCGGAGGTGAATCACCCCGCCAGCTTCGCTGTTGCGGGACCAGCGCTGGGGTAATATAATCTTGCGGAAGTTATTTTTTTAGCTGAATAGATGAGGGTAATCAAAGGCAGAGAAAAGTTTGTTCCGAAGTGTCCGTATCTTCCTCCAGGCGCCGACGAGGCAAGACGGATGAGTTTTGTCTGCGGCGGCGGAAGAGGGCGCGCTTGCCGCATTTGCCCTTCAAGGGCGACTCCGATTAGGTTGAGCAGAGAAGAATTAGTTGAAATCGGCGCTCCTTCCTTTGATAAAAAGATGGTGGGATAAGTCCGTGTTGACTCAGGCAAAAAGGTGACGGGATTCAGTCTTGACTAATGAGTTTTTAGTGTGTACCCTTTGCTTAAATGGCTGGCAAAGGAGGACCAGAGAGCGGCTCAAAAACTAATTGTGTCTCGTTGGATGATCCTGCCGATTGTAGATACAGAAAATTCCTTTTGAAATGCGAGTGTCCTCCCAATATGCGTCGCCCTTGCGGTCGGGCAAATCCTCTTGCAACAGGAACAATCTTTCCGTCCGAAACAGCGGTTCTCAAGTTATCTAAGAGAAATTAATTAATTTTTTTTCGCTCCGCTTTTCGCCTTCGCGAAAACCCCGGAGAGGGTCATTCTATTCTTCCATACCTTTTGGTGATCTGGAGGCTGAGTCCTGATTTGCTAACCACCTCGTCATTCTGAGCGTAGCGAAGAATCCCCATGAGATCAGCAGCTTTGCGGGTCCTGTCTGCTGCCACAAGTGGGCTTGGCGGAGGTGGAAGCTTTAGTGTGTGGACCTGTCTGTCGATGGGCAGGAAATACTACCAGTTTTGCCCCCCCCATACATAGTTTATAATTAATTTATGGCTCCGGAAAAAAAAAGAAGCGGTCCGCCGGTTCAAGTGATGGCTTCTATGCTTCAAGGTGGTGTCTTAGTTATTCCTGATCAAGCTGACGAACTTGCTAAGGAAATAGTTTCCGGCTATGGGCTTTTTAGGAGAAGCCGGGGTAATATCAGAATTGTTGATTCAAGAACCGGGGTTGAGGTAGTGGTCAATCACTCTTGGGGTCCAGTTAGGGGAAGAGCAGGGAATGACAGGAACCAAATTTCAGCAACCTTGATTTACGCTCCCGAGGGCGAGTTTCCCAGCGGGGAAAAAATAGACGAGTCTATGGCCCGTCAGCGCCAGTTGGCGTCGGTGTTCATTGTCGAACAGGGCAGAAAGTCGGCGGAGGAAAGAGAGGAGAGGAAGAGTATTCTTCAGAGGAGGGGTTTGGTCGAAGCGGCGGTTTCTACTAGAGGGACAGGAGATGCTTCCTTGACCATTTCCCGAGCAAGGAGAAAGAAACCGACTCGCAGAACTCCGATTGATATTACTACTACCAGGGCCAACTACAAATTGCAGGAAGGGGAAAAGAGGGAGCGGAGGGGGGCCAAGATCAGAGGAGCAGAGTTAGTTAGCAACGCTCCAGCAAAGAAATTGGCAACGGCTTCTATCAACATTCCCCGTGACGCTTCAAATTTGGCCGATGGCAGGGGCAGGACCTATCGGGAGGCCTGTGGTTGTATTGTCGAGACCGATTTAAAAGGGGCGACCACTATCCGGCACCACTGCAACGGCGGCGCTTGTGTTTTAAGGGGCGAGGTGGAGCCGGATCCGGTTATTCCTTGGGAACAGCTGCGGACTCTTAATTATGTGATTGTCCCTGAGACAAAAAAGAGAGAAGCGGGGGAAACTTTTACCAATGGCAGCCGCCGCTACCGGGTGGCAGAAGCCCGAAACCCGAAAGGTAAAGTGATTAAAGTGGGGATAAAAATTGTTTGAAAATTTCTGCCGGGAAGAAGTACCGTCAAGTCGTTTAAATCAATCAATTTAGTCCGCCTTCGCGAAAATCCTTAGGCTTTTTAAGCCTCGGCTGGATAGCCT
>CAZWLF010000078.1:0-4502 GCA_964634805.1 uncultured Gammaproteobacteria bacterium | reverse complement strand
CTTCGAGCGGAGTCGAGAAGAGTTGGCGGTCCAGGATAGCGAAAGGCTGTTTGGACCTTGGGGGTTGGTAAATATTCCGTGGAGGAGAATTAAATCGCCTTTGGTAAAACTTTAATCAAGATCAGATCCTCGGAAATAAGGGTTTATCGAGAGACTCTCCTTTAATAAAAACTCTCTCAATTTTTTCTGTCAGAAGCTTCCGGGTATCTTGGAGACGGAGGTCTGTTTTATGGTAAGTTTTTACTACGAAGGATTTATTGCAGTTTTCCTACTTTTGTTGACTCTTTAACCCAAAACCCCTTAATCTATTTTTTACAATGTCTGAGAAAAGTCCACCCTCGATTAGGCAGAATCCCAAACTTCCTACTGCTGTAGAAAATATCTCAGCAATGCTTGGTTCGTTGGCGGCGACTGTACAAATCGAGGTGGCAACTGCTCCGGCAATCAATCCCGAGGCTACAGCGATCCTTCTTTCTTTTCGAGTAGTAGGCCCTTTCCTGTTAGCCTCTACTGCTCGATTAATCGCTCCACCAACCCTTGGAAATATCTCCTTCGTTCTCATTCCCTATATTATAAGATATAAAGCCTTGATTTGTCAAGAGATTTTTTTATCGTCTTGGGAAGTAAAATACTATGCGTGATTCACGATCATACCGGACAAGCCTGGCTATTTCTTGGGTAACACGACTCGTTATCAGATGCTTTTTGTTTGAGTTTTAACTTAAAGCTATTTTTGACTATTCTACCAACTTTTTCTTTGACAGAGCGATCTTTTTTGTTTATTGCTATTGTTGAGGGTATCTTAGAACAAAAACAGCATGGATTATTATATTGGATTGTTGACTTTTATTGTTCTATTGGCAGACTCGAGGAAATAGCGGTTTGTCGAGTTTTTCTCCTTTAATAAAAACTCTCTCAATTTTTTCTGCCGTTTCCGGCATGAATGGCTTCAGATTATGGGCGATTATCAGCAGGTTGGCAATCACTTTTTCTAAAGCGTTTTCCAATTTTTCGCCTTTAAGCTCCCAGATTTTCTTATCATTAAAGAGTTTATTAGTGGCGGCGACTCCGTTTTCGGATTCATTCCAAATAATTTCCAAAGCTCTTGGTGGATTTAATCCTTCCAGCGCTTCGGCTGCCGACTGAATAAATTCCGGTTTAAACCTGCCCCTTGGTTTAAAGCTATTTTTTTGGCAGAGTTTGGCGGTTCTGGAAACCAAATTTCCCAGCCCGTTGGCTAAATCGGCGTTGTACCTTTGTTTAAACCGGGCCATGCTGACATTGGTATCTTTTTCCAGCGGCAAAGAACCGGCTGCTAAATAACGGCTTCCGTCAACACCGAAAGACGCGATCATTTCTTCCGGTTTAATCAAATTCCCTAATGATTTAGACATTTTCTTATCATCCATGATATAAAAGCTGTGGATAAAGGTTTTTTTTGGCAAAGGAAGATCAGCGGCGATTAACATTGCCTGCCAGATTACCGTGTGAAACCAGAGGATTTCCTTAGCCAAAAGGTGAACGTTTGCCGGCCAGAATTTTTCTTTTCCGGCCAGGAAAACAGTGGCGCTGTAATAATTGATTAGAGCGTCAATCCAGACGTAAATAGTTTGGCTCGGGTCCCAGGGGACTGGTATTCCCCAATCAACATTGGCTCTGGAAATAGAAATATCGTGCACTCCGGCTTTTAATTTGGAGAGAACCTCCTGCCTTTTTCCTTCCGGGAAAATGTAATTAGTTTTTTCGTCTTCTACCAGGGAAACTATTTTAGGAATGTATTTTGAAAGCTTAAAAAACCAATTTTCTTCTTTTTGCTCTACTGTCTGCTCCGGTCGATGGAGAGGACAGCGGCCGTTTTCCAGATCAGATTCGGTCAAAAATTTTTCACAGCCAATACAATAAAGGCCTTGGTAGACGCTTTTATAGATATCTCCGTTTTGATAAATTTTATTAATCAAGTTTTGAACTACTTTTTTGTGCTTCGGGTTGGTGGTTCTAATGAAAAAATCGTTGCTGATGTTTAGTTTTTCCCAAATTTTTTCGAACCGGGGCGCGATTGAATCACAGAACTCTTTTGGGGAAAGCCCGGCTTTTTCGGCCGCCTGGGTAATTTTAGCTCCGTGTTCGTCAGTACCGGTAAGAAAAAAAACTTCGTTTCCCGTTATTCTTTGGTATCGGGCGATAACGTCGGCGAAAACAGTGGTCGAAGTGTGGCCGATGTGAGGCGCATCGTTAACATAATAGATGGGTGTGGTAATATAGAAAGTTTTTTGGTTCACGGACGGCTGTTGCGGCAAAGGAACTTTCAACTCTTCTTTACCATTTTTTTAGCGCCGGGAGACTTTTTTCTCGGCGCTTTTTTCTTCGGGGAGGGTGAAGCGGCTTTCTTGACTTTCTCGGCAACACTTTTGGCTAATTTACTCTTTACCCGGCCTGCCTTGTTTTGGTGAAGAATATTTTTTTTCACTAATCGGTCTATGGTTGAATATGCCTTTTTAAGTTTGTCCTTGCTGGGATTTTTCTTAAAATCCCGGACTATTTTTTTGGCCGCAGTTTTAGCCCTTCGGTTTATTGCCGCTTTTCTTGCCGAACTTCTGATTGCCTTTTTAGCCGACTTGGTGATTGGCACGATAAACAGTTAAAAGTTAAAAGTGAAAAATTAAAAATTGAACTTCACTAGAAAATTGATCCGATTTTAGCATTTAGTTGTTGGGCTGACAAGGAGTTGTTATACTTGAATTGTTTTTAAATGATCAAAACACTGATTGGCAACGGCTCGAGGCTTTTTTCCCGGCGGCAAACGAGCATTTTTTCGGCAGCGCTCATTTTAGCCTCTGCCTTTGGTATTTCTGCTTTGCTGGGAATTATCCGCGACCGTTTGCTTTATGCCAGATTTTATTCCTGTTGCGCCGATCAGCTCGATGCCTACAATGCCGCTTTCCGTCTGCCGGATATAATTTTCAGGCTTTTAGTTACCGGAGCGCTGTCGGCGGCATTTATTCCTGTTTTTAGCGAACAGCTTGCAAAAAATAAGACTAGAGCTTATCAAACCGCCTCGGCGGTAATTACCGCCCTTTTCTTAATCTTTTTCGGGCTTTCCGTTTTGCTGGTAATTTTTTCTTATCCTCTTTCCGACCTGATTACTTCTGGTTTTAGCAATTACCAGATTTTTCTGATGAGTCAGCTGACTAAATTGATGGTTTTGTCTCAACTGTTTTTTTTGATGAGCAACTTTATCACCGGGATCCTTCAGAGTTTCCAACGTTTTCTGATCCCGGCTCTGTCTCCGATCGCTTACAACTTAGGTATTATTTTTGGAATTTTATTCTTATCACCCAAACTTGGTATTTTTGGTCCGGCCTTGGGGGTGGTTATCGGCGCGGCGCTCCATCTTTTAGTCCAGCTGCCTCTGACCACAGCTTTAGGTTTTAAGTACTCTTTTTTACTTTCTTTTAATTTGCCTGGAGTTAGAAAAATTCTCAGATTGATGCTGCCTCGGACTCTGGCTTTGGGATTAGGGGAAATAGCAGAGACGGTGGCTCTTTTTCTGGCTACCTCTTTCCCTGCCGGGTCTTTATCGCTGTTTTATTTGGCTCAGAGGCTGACTCAGTTTTCTTCAAGAATTTTTGGCACCACGATTGGTCAGGCTTCTTTACCGATTCTTTCCAAGGAAGCAGGGATGAGACGTTTCGATTTATTTAAAAATACTCTGCTTTCTTCACTGCTTCAGGCTGTTTATCTGGCTTTACCCGCCGCGGCGCTATTGTTGGTTTTAAGGGTGCCGATTGTCAGGATTGCTTACGGCGCAGAGAGGTTTCCCTGGAAAGCAACGGTAACTACCGGGAGAGTAGTGGCTTTTTTTGCCCCCCTGGTGGTTTTCAATACCATAAACGATATTTTAATCCGGGGATTTTACGCTCTCCAAGATACTAAAACTCCGCTTTTGGTTTCTCTTTTTTCTTTAATGGTTAACACCGGGATTGCTTTATACACCACCTTAGTTCTTGGTTTTGGCGCTTCTGGGTTAGCCTTAGCAATTACCGCGGCCGGCTTTTCCCAAACGTTTATTTTAACGTTGATAATAATCAGGCGGGTAGAAATAACCAACCTGCTCAATGATTTATTCCTGCCCCTCTTAAAGATGGTTTTTGCCGCCGCTCTTTCGGGCGCGGTCGCTTGGTTTTTGTTAAAAATTTTAGATCAGTACTTTTTGGACACGAGCAGAATTATTGGTTTAGTGGTTCTTTTCGGGTTTAGTACCCTAGGGGGGCTTTTGTCTTATTTCTGTCTGTCTCTACTCTTGAAGGTAAAAGAAGCAGAAAAGATGGTTAAGCTGGCTGGCCGTTTCTTTGTTTGGCCTAAGTCGGCTCCGCCGTTGGTCGAGTTGCCTCCCAGCCCGGAATGAGATCTCTCGGCTTTTAGATCAGGACGGTTTCGGAGTGATTTGTTGAACTTGTTTCAAAACCTTATCTAAACGTCATTCCGGGCTCGACCCGGAATCT
>CAZWLF010000077.1:0-4755 GCA_964634805.1 uncultured Gammaproteobacteria bacterium | reverse complement strand
CAGTGGTAGACCGGAGACCAGCCTTTCGTAGAAGACCCGACGTCAGATCGAAACCGAGGACTACCTTGCCTCAGAGCTTTTCAGTCAAAGGGGGATCAGGTCTAAGGGAATTTATTTTTTAAGATTATTATTATAATTTTGTAGACAATTATTATTTATTTTTTATTTATATAAATGAATGGATTAAGAATTGTTTCCCTGGGCGGATTTAGTAAAGTTACCGGCAATATGTACCTTTACCACTTTTTGCCCGAAGGGAAAGAAGAAAATGACAAGATTTTAATCGTTGACTGCGGAGTTAGCTTCCCGGGTGACGATATTTTCGGAGTTGATTTAATCATCCCGGATATTTCTTACCTGGAAGGCAGGAAGGACAAAATTGCCGGGATTATTTTAAGTCACGGACACGAGGATCATATTGGCGCCCTCCCGTTTATTTTACCGGAGTTGCCGGAAGGAATTCCTTTTTATGCTCCAAGGCTGGCCGGAACCCTGGTTAAAGATAAGTTTGAGGAAGCCGGCATTAAAGCCGAAATTACCTTTTTTGAACGGGGAAGTAATTTTTCCATGGGGCCGTTTTCAATTACTCCGGTTGGAGTAACCCATTCTTCGCCCGACACCTTCCACTTTTTTATCAAAACTCCGGCCGGCAACTTTTATCACGGGTCTGATTTTAAGTTTGACCTGACCCCGCCGGACGGCCTTGCCCCGGAGCTGTCTAAAATTGCCGCTCTCGGCGGTCAGGGAGTGACTGCCTTGCTTTCTGATTGCTTGGGGGCAGAAAGTCAAGGGGTTTCCCCCTCCGAAACTACTTTAAACCAAATCTTTGAAGATGAAATTAGAACCAGCAAGGGCAGGGTTTTTGTGACCGCGATTTCCTCCAATATTTACCGCTGGCAGAAAGCGATAGAGTCTTCAAGGAAATTCAATCGTAAAATTTCCTTAATTGGTTTTTCGATTCAGAAGAATGTCAGGATCTCCAATGAATTGGGCTATCTCGGGGTTAAGAGCGGAGAGCTGATAGATTTTAAAGAGGCGGTAAAATTGCCCGATAAGCAGGTTACTTTCTTGATTGCCGGCAGTTTGGGACAAACAGGCTCCAGCCTCGAAAGAGTTGTTTTGGGCAAGCACAAAGTTAAAATTAAGGGGGGCGACAAAGTTATTTTTTCTTCGCCTGATTATATCCCCGGTACCGGCGGGGCAATTTACCAGTTGATTGACGAATTAATTCTTCAGGGCGCTGAGGTGGTTTATAATGAATCGGGAGAAGTGCTTCATGTTTCCGGCCACGCTTACCGGGAGGAAATGAAACTGCTGATTAATTTGACCTCTCCCCGGTTTTTGGTTCCCATCGGCGGAGAAAGACGGCACGCCAGGCAATATGCCAATTTAGCCAAAGAGATGGGCTATTCCTCCGAACAGATTTTAATTCCCGAGGCAGGGGCAATGCCCACTTTCTGGACCGATGGCAAAGTTGATCTCAACTTTCAATACAAAGCCAGGCAGGTGCTGATAGACGGGCTTGGTATTGGCGACGTCGGTAAAACAGTGCTTAGGGATAGGGGCATCTTGGCTAAAAACGGGATGGTGGTAATAATTATTTTAACTGACAGCAAGACTAATGAAATTATCGGTCAGCCGGAAGTGGTTTCCCGCGGCTTTGTTTATATTAAAGAGAATAAGCGGTTGCTTGATCAGCTGAAAAGAAAGGCAGAAGAAGTTTACCGGAAACAGGCAGTACCGATCTTTAATCTGAGCCACGTCCGTTTTCGTTTGCAAGCGGAAACGGAGCGGTTTATTTACCAGAAAACTGGGCGCGAACCAATAGTTTTGCCGGTAGTTTTAAAAACTTAAGTTTTTAAAAAGACCCGTTTTCCGGAGCAATTTGCTGGCTGGTTACTAATCTCTTAAAACCGATTAAATGGCGAGAAGAAAAAGACGGTCCAGAAAAGGTTCGGCTAAGGCGGGATCTTTGCGGATACAGCTAAAAAAATCAACGGTTTTTTCTGTTTTGGCGGTAACCTTTTTGCTTCTGGCGGCGATTACCATCTTCTCTTTTTTGAGAGAGGGGTTAATCTTGGTCAAACTTAACGATTTTTTTTGGTTTTTATTCGGGTCGGTTTCTTTTTTGCTGCCATTTGTCTTTATCCTTGCCTCGGCGATTTTTACCAAGCTTAAAATTCCGCTCCGGGAGCCTAATGTTTTAGTGGGGACGCTGATTCTTTTTGCTTCTCTTTTGGGACTGTCTCAATCCGGTTTTGTCGGCCAGTGGCTTTGGGATCAGGTGGCGATTCTGATTACCGGCGCGGGAGCTTTTTTAGTCCTTCTCGGCGGCGCTCTGATTGGCCTGGTGGTTTTGCTTAATACTTCTTTAGAACAAATGGCTAAGTTTTTCTTACAAATATTTACAGTGGTTAAAAAATATACCATTGGGATTCAGAAGAAAAAAGAAAAAAGAGAGCCTTTTGTTATCGGCGGCAGGAAAGAGAAAGAAACTTTGGAAGAAGCGATGATTACTGTGCCGGTAGTTAAAGAAGGCGGAGGGGAAAGCCATTTTTTAAAAACTCCCGGTGACGGAGCGGCCCATTTATCGCCTCCTTCTAAGAAAAGTGTTTGGCAATATCCTCCGCTGGATATTTTGAGAAACGATTTGGGCAGTGAAGCCGACCGCGGCGATGTTAGGGCCAATGCTGAAATTATCGAAAAAACGCTGGAGTCCTTTGGTATTACCGCCAGAGTTAAGGAGGTTAACCAAGGACCGGCAGTAGCCCAGTATGCTTTAGAAGTTGCTTTGGGAACTAAACTTTCTAAGATTACCTCTCTTTCCAACGATATGGCTTTGGCTCTGGCGGCGCCTACCGGACAGATCAGAATCGAGGCTCCGATTCCGGGACGCTCCTTGGTTGGAATTGAGGTGCCTAACAAATCTCCGGCGATTGTTTCTCTGAAAGAGATGCTGCTTTCCAGGACGATGAAAAAGAGTAGTTCGAAAATTACTGTTCCTTTAGGATTAGACGTTTCCGGCGAACCGGTGGTGGTTGATATCAGCAAAATGCCTCATGTTTTAATTGCCGGGCAGACCGGTTCCGGAAAAAGTGTTTTGCTTAACTCCTGGATCTCGACGATTTTGTTTAGAACCTCTCCGGACGAAGTTAAACTGTTCTTGGTTGACCCGAAAAGAGTAGAATTAACCAGATATAACGGCATTCCCCATCTGCTTACCCCGGTGGTAGTTGAGCCGGAAGAAGTCGTTTCCGCTCTTAAGTGGTCAATGAAGGAAATGGATCACCGCTACCGGCTTTTCGCCGAAAAAGGAGCCAGGAACTTGGAAGTTTATAATAATAGCGTTGCTAAAGAAGAGCGTCTTCCTTTTATTCTTATTATTATTGACGAGTTGGCAGACATTATGCTTTTTGCTCCGGCCGACGTGGAAGACGCCATTTGCCGGATCGCCCAAATGGCCAGAGCAACCGGAATCCATTTGGTTCTGACTACTCAAAGACCGTCAGTTGATGTTTTGACCGGTTTAATTAAAGCTAATATCCCCTGCCGGATTTCCTGCGCTGTTTCCAGTATGACCGACTCTCGGGTTATTTTGGATACTCCGGGAGCGGAAAAACTTTTGGGCCGGGGAGATATGCTTTATACTCCGCCGGATCAAGCAAAGCCGACCAGAATTCAGGGAGCTTTTGTTACTGATGAGGAAGTTAACCAATTGATTAACTTTATTAAAGGCCAGGGTGAAGCGGAGTACCAGGAAGAGGTGCTTTCACAGCCGGTTTCAGTTTCCGGGAACAGCGTCTTGGTTGACGGCGAGGAAAGGGACGAACTTTTTCAAAAGGCGGCCGACTTAATCAGGTCAGCCGGAAAAGCCTCGGCTTCCTTGTTACAGAGAAAGTTGAAAATTGGTTACGCCCGTGCGGCCAGGGTGATTGATCAATTGGAAGCGGCCAGGATTGTCGGTCCCGGGGAAGGCTCAAAGCCAAGAGAGGTGATTGGTTAAAGATTCTTTTTTTAGACTTCTTTTTTTTGTTTATCCTATGAAAAAAGCAGGAGAGGTTTTTATCGAGGAAAGAAAGAAAAAGGGCTTTTTTCTGGAGGAAATAATTAAAAAAACGAAAATCCCGAAAAACTTTTTATTGGCGATAGAATCAGGCGATTATTCTAAATTGCCTGGGGGTCCTTATCCCAATTTATATGTTAGGCGTTATGCTCGCTTTTTAGGACTATCGGAAAAGAGGTTATCGGCCATTTTCCGGCGCGATTATTTGGAGTTTCACGGAGAAGCCAAAAAGACCCCATTAATAAAAATCGGTTTTGTTCCCCAATGGCGGGCTATTTTAGGGGTGGGTCTAGTGATTCTGGTCTTTGCCGGTTATCTTTTTTATCAATATTTTAATTTTGTCTACCCGCCGAAAATAAAAGCTGAATGGTCCAGAGATTCTTCCGGGGAATTAATCCTTGAGGGTAAGACCGATTCCAGAGCCACTCTTTCGATAAATGACCGGCTGGTCGAGATTGGTCGAAAAGGGAATTTCTATTATCGGGTTAGGGAGGACGACGGAGACAAGCTTTATCTTTCGGTTCAATCCCCTTCCGGGAAAACAAGAACAATGGTTAAGGAAATTAATGACAGAGATTGATTTTTTTAAAACAGGAAGTGGCTGTATGGTAATAGAGTGGTATCGCTTATTGTTTCATGTCAAGCCCAAGTGAAAATGTCCTCTGTCCGACCAAGTAGAAATGTCCCCTTTT